>NZ_JBHMFC010000004.1:0-23083 GCF_042427585.1 Mariniflexile ostreae
CTAACTTCTGTTCTAATGTCCATTTCCTGTATTTCATATCTCAAATATATGGGTTTTCAAATTTAAAATATCACTCCGAACTATTAAGGGGCTAAACTAATTTGAACACAACACCTCGATATGTGTAATTTCAATTCCTTTATGGGACGATTAAAAGCAGAATAGGTCTTTACACAAATACAATGTTTAGGGGATTTCAATTCCTTTATGGGACGATTAAAAGAGCGTTAGATTTAATACAAGCTGAAATAACAGCTAAATTTCAATTCCTTTATGGGACGATTAAAAGCTATTCAATTCGGTTCTGGTCAAGTTATTAAGATAAATTTCAATTCCTTTATGGGACGATTAAAAGAGAAATTTTTAACTCAAAAGCTTACGTTAAAGACTCATTTCAATTCCTTTATGGGACGATTAAAAGTTATCCCTTGTTTAGCCCATTCAGCGTTTAATATAGATTTCAATTCCTTTATGGGACGATTAAAAGAAAAGCTTTAACAGCTAAACCACCTATAGCAACTAAATTTCAATTCCTTTATGGGACGATTAAAAGCTTCGGATACTCTTGGCTTGCTTGTTTCATTATCAAGATTTCAATTCCTTTATGGGACGATTAAAAGCACTTTATCCTCATAACTTCCGCCTGCTCCTGTAAAATTTCAATTCCTTTATGGGACGATTAAAAGGACTTTCTGAAATACCGTTAGTTGTTAAGCAAGCTAATTTCAATTCCTTTATGGGACGATTAAAAGTCCGTTTCGCTTTCAAAATACCAATCTTCTAATAAAATTTCAATTCCTTTATGGGACGATTAAAAGGGAATGTATTCTGTTGCTGTCTCGTCGTATATTGAAATTTCAATTCCTTTATGGGACGATTAAAAGCCCTGTAAGCTCTAAAGAACCTAAGTTATCAAAGTTATTTCAATTCCTTTATGGGACGATTAAAAGAGTAGTACCACGATTAACAACTTGTTGTAATACGTTATTTCAATTCCTTTATGGGACGATTAAAAGACTTGGTGTTGCTTAATCCTGCTGATCTTGCGTTAAATTTCAATTCCTTTATGGGACGATTAAAAGGTGGAAGTGGCGCAAGACATCAAAGTCTTTCTTAAATTTCAATTCCTTTATGGGACGATTAAAAGGAGTAATAAAAGAAACGTTAATAGGTCAGCAAAGAAATTTCAATTCCTTTATGGGACGATTAAAAGAATATGGGAAACCGAGAGCGTACCAGATGGGTATGGATTTCAATTCCTTTATGGGACGATTAAAAGTTATGAAGGGGTTCATTTTATAATAAAATTAACAGAATTTCAATTCCTTTATGGGACGATTAAAAGTCCTGGGAACTCATTACAACCACATTTATTTAATAAAATTTCAATTCCTTTATGGGACGATTAAAAGAATCATTAAAATGAGACATAGTTATTTTATTACTCTTATTTCAATTCCTTTATGGGACGATTAAAAGGATGGGAAATAATATTGAACCAGCTATTAAAGGGCAATTTCAATTCCTTTATGGGACGATTAAAAGTTTTCTTAAATGCGATAAATCCATAATGTAGAAAAGAATTTCAATTCCTTTATGGGACGATTAAAAGACGCGTTCTCAATAAGAATATCACCTATGCCTTTTGAATTTCAATTCCTTTATGGGACGATTAAAAGTATCATAAAATGTTGCAAAACAACACAATTTCAAAATTTCAATTCCTTTATGGGACGATTAAAAGTCTTGAAGTAGCCCAACCTTGATTATCTCGTGTAGATTTCAATTCCTTTATGGGACGATTAAAAGCACCAGAGAAACCTCCACCTCCCCCGCTTGCCGTATTTCAATTCCTTTATGGGACGATTAAAAGATATACACCTACACAAGCAGGCACTTACACGAACGCATTTCAATTCCTTTATGGGACGATTAAAAGTAGGGATTACATAGGCAAACCTATTACAATTAACAGATTTCAATTCCTTTATGGGACGATTAAAAGTCAACAAATTGCCCTTCTGGTGTCATAACCCCTGTTTATTTCAATTCCTTTATGGGACGATTAAAAGTCTTGCTGTTTTTTAATAGATTCATCTTGCATTTTTATTTCAATTCCTTTATGGGACGATTAAAAGTTCCGTTTATTGTAAGACCTTCTAACATGAAAACATATTTCAATTCCTTTATGGGACGATTAAAAGGAGTACTCAAAGTAATTTATTTATACCAGTTTCGCTATTTCAATTCCTTTATGGGACGATTAAAAGGTTAAAAAGCTTAACGAATAAATCCCTGTTATATTTATTTCAATTCCTTTATGGGACGATTAAAAGTCAAGTACTCTTGTAGGCTTATCTATGTGGCTAGCAATTTCAATTCCTTTATGGGACGATTAAAAGTACCAAGTGAGTATTAATTGAACGTAATGCAAAACTATTTCAATTCCTTTATGGGACGATTAAAAGTATCTCAAATAGAGATACATATTGTGTCATTCACGTATTTCAATTCCTTTATGGGACGATTAAAAGGTAACCATAAACCTTAGCATAATAGAAGTTATCATATTTCAATTCCTTTATGGGACGATTAAAAGTCTAGATAACTAGAGAAAGAAACCAAGGTTTAACTATTTCAATTCCTTTATGGGACGATTAAAAGGGAATCTTTATTTAATATTATGCCTTTGTATTCGTCATTTCAATTCCTTTATGGGACGATTAAAAGACAGGCGGTACTTGGCTTATTGTCCTGTTATAGTTCAATTTCAATTCCTTTATGGGACGATTAAAAGAAGTCGTTATAGGTTTGAACTTATTTTCGCTAACGTCATTTCAATTCCTTTATGGGACGATTAAAAGTTGGCATATCGAAACGGAACGCTTTGTATCATTTCTATTTCAATTCCTTTATGGGACGATTAAAAGTAAGATTTAGTAAGATTGCTGATACTATCAAAAAAAATTTCAATTCCTTTATGGGACGATTAAAAGCACCACAACAAAAATACTGGTGGTACTTCTTTGGTCATTTCAATTCCTTTATGGGACGATTAAAAGAAGCGTTCCGTTTCGATATGCTAATAGCGTATTGAAATTTCAATTCCTTTATGGGACGATTAAAAGTGCAGATAATCACTCTATTGTAACAGGTGTAAGGTCATTTCAATTCCTTTATGGGACGATTAAAAGACATCATTCGATAAGATGAAAGAAAGGTTTTTGAAATTTCAATTCCTTTATGGGACGATTAAAAGTTCTACCTGAATCTATTATAACTGCAGTCCCATTAGCATTTCAATTCCTTTATGGGACGATTAAAAGGTATGTGTCAAAATCAATACGTGATATTACTGTTGCATTTCAATTCCTTTATGGGACGATTAAAAGACGACGGAGACAGCGCATACCAAATTGCTGTTCAAAAATTTCAATTCCTTTATGGGACGATTAAAAGGCCGACCCATCTAAAGTAACATCGGCTCTCATTTTGAATTTCAATTCCTTTATGGGACGATTAAAAGTGAGTAGAGCGATGTTTTTTACTGTAAATTCAGTTTTATTTCAATTCCTTTATGGGACGATTAAAAGTTAGGAGACAAAATAACGTGTCTTCTATCATCCAATATTTCAATTCCTTTATGGGACGATTAAAAGCATTGTCTAACTTTACTGTATGTAAATATCCGTACAATTTCAATTCCTTTATGGGACGATTAAAAGGTTTTTTAGGGTTTCTCGCAATCATATCCCCAATATTATTTCAATTCCTTTATGGGACGATTAAAAGACGCTCAAACGGTTTTTAGACGTGTGCAGCTTATGAATTTCAATTCCTTTATGGGACGATTAAAAGTAAAACCAGCTTCACCATTCGAAATGCGTAAATACGATTTCAATTCCTTTATGGGACGATTAAAAGTTGCGTGTATATCTTATTTCGTCTATACGTGTGTTGATTTCAATTCCTTTATGGGACGATTAAAAGTTAGGAGACAAAATAACGTGTCTTCTATCATCCAATATTTCAATTCCTTTATGGGACGATTAAAAGCATTGTCTAACTTTACTGTATGTAAATATCCGTACAATTTCAATTCCTTTATGGGACGATTAAAAGGTTTTTTAGGGTTTCTCGCAATCATATCCCCAATATTATTTCAATTCCTTTATGGGACGATTAAAAGCGCCTAAAGGAATACCGTTAGACTCTTTCACCTCAAATTTCAATTCCTTTATGGGACGATTAAAAGTATTAGTTTTGTGTCGTATTGGTTCGCTTTAATTGATTTCAATTCCTTTATGGGACGATTAAAAGGCGACTGGTGCAATATGTTCTACCGAATTAAAAAGAATTTCAATTCCTTTATGGGACGATTAAAAGCAAAATTAGCTGTATATATGTTGCCCGAATTATCGAATTTCAATTCCTTTATGGGACGATTAAAAGTATTGTTCACTAATTCATTAATAGCATTAACTATACATTTCAATTCCTTTATGGGACGATTAAAAGCAAGCTTAGAAGCACAACAAAAATTAACAGTAGGAAATTTCAATTCCTTTATGGGACGATTAAAAGATATATCAACATTGTACATGCTACTGATTACATCGTATTTCAATTCCTTTATGGGACGATTAAAAGGGCAAAAAACAAGATTCTTCTAAAGTTGCTATCAGTATTTCAATTCCTTTATGGGACGATTAAAAGCAGCTGTTAAGGTCGCAATCTGTTTCATCTCCCACATTTCAATTCCTTTATGGGACGATTAAAAGCAGATACTGCTTCCTCTTCTTTTTTCTTTTCCTTATTTCAATTCCTTTATGGGACGATTAAAAGTCAATGCTCACTCCTATAATAGGCAAGCTTACAGAAATTTCAATTCCTTTATGGGACGATTAAAAGCAAGCTTGCAAAGCACGCCTTGATGCTGATACTGTAATTTCAATTCCTTTATGGGACGATTAAAAGCCGTTTGTTTTCAAAAAACAACAGCTTGTCTATAAAACACTTACCTTTTGTAAAAGTACAATATTTAGATTAAAAAATAGTCGATGTATAATGATACGATTTCTCCTTAACTTCGACAATACCGTAAACATCTGATTTTAAGCTTTTTGTTTTTTCAAAATGTCAAAGAACATTTTTATTAAAAAAATTCAATGCCCTCGACGACTACAACAAGTTATCTAAATCATTTTTTTCTTTCCCAATGACTTCTTTTTCGAGCCATCTTTCTTCTCGGCTTTTAAATATAATCAAACTATCGGTTTCTTCATCCATAATTAATTTAGCTTTTGATAATAACTCCTTTAATTTAACTTCGGAAATAGCACCTTCAAACACACTGTTCTGAATCCAATTAAGGTATTGCCTACATAGCTTCAGCATCTTGCCTACACGTTTTGAGTCCATATCATACACCAAAATCACATACATTTACCACCAAGTTTTAAAAGGTTTATAATCTTGAATATCCATAACGTGTTTTACCAATTTGTAACATTCCAACCGTATTAACCGCTTATAACTTATATTTTGATCCAAGGTTCTATGCTTAATGGTTTCGTTTAATTTTTCATCCCAAGCACGCATTACTATTTTCCGACCAGATTCTTTTAGCAAGCAACTATTCACTGTTTGGTCAAAATGTACTGCCTGAATCATCTTTTTATTTAATAATGAAAAGATAAGACGGTCGGCCAATAATGGTTTAAAAACCTCAGCCAAATCCAACGCTAAAGAAAAGCGTCTATAGCCAGGTTCATGCAGAAAACTAATAGTTGGATTCAACTGTGTATGATAAATTTGATCTAGACACGCCGTGTAACAAATCATATTTACAAAAGAAATCATCGCATTTACCTCATTATTTGGGGGTTGCTTTGTTCGATTGTTCATTTCAAAATCGTTAATTATCTCACTAAATGCGCTGTAATAAGCTATTCGAATATTCCCCTCAATTCCCATTAGTTCGTCAATAGCCATGGTATGTTCTATAGATGTAACTAAGGCTTCAATTTTTGCTATTTGAGCAGTAGTATTTTTACCTCTTTTTGAGTAATATTTTAAATTTTTAAGCATATTAAATGCCGCACCTTGTATAAACTGTTGTGCTATAAACATTCGCTTGGTATGTGAACCGTAATGTGTTACTTGGTTTACTATTACTTTGCCACTAAGTAAATAATCTTTAGGCATAAAGCTACCGGTATAATGCTCATAATAATCAAAAAAATGAACGCCAATATGGTTTTTTCCTAAGAAATTATACAAGGCGCTGTTTGCATCTAAACTTCCAAAGCAAAAAAGATTTTTCACCCCTTCTACAGGTATATATTTAGGTCTTCCATCTATACCATCTTCATTTACTGGTGTAAATTTTAAAGTATTGTCTTTGCGCGATAATCTGCCAGGGTTGAATAAATAATATGATTTTTTCATGCTTCATCAATATAACAGAGTTGATAATACGAACATTTTTTGCAAATTTTTGAATTAATAGTTTCAGGACATTTTTTTTGATGAAGCAACTTACTTACTCTTTGTGTGGTTTCTTCCAAAAAAGCGACATCAGTTTGTGATAATAATACTTCGGTAGTTTTTCTAAGTTTTGGGTATTCTATACGCCCAATAACGCCTTCAATTCCATTAAGTTCAAAAAGCCAAATATAGAATTTAACTTGTAAGGTGTGGGCTTGTTCTACAGATTTCCCTCTTTTTGTTTCATGGATAATATTATGTTTATGGTCGTAAAAATCTACCTTTCCATTGAGCGTTAAACCATTCCATTGCGCAGTAAGCTCCATTTCACTGTGCTTTTCGGCACGTTGTGGATAGCTGGTTTCATGTAAGAGTTTTCCACAGTAAACTGTATCGGAAGTATGTTCCATTTGAATGGCATTTGCAAATAACCACAGTTTCCTGTGGCAAATGGTGTAATAATTGATGTGTGTTGCTATAATATCCATAACATATTAATATAAAAATTCAAATACCCAAAGTGGCAATTTACTTAATGGAAACTCAACGTTATCCGCAACTACGAAAGCATTTTTTACAGCTTCAGTTTATTTACTTCTTTTATCTTTTCCTCCAACTTCAAAAGCAAAGATATCATCAACCAAAAAATCTCCTTGTTTGAGGCATGAAACTTTATGCTAATAATTTATTGTTCTAATTAATCTCTTGAAATACATAACGTTTTTTATTAGTACTTACATGCAGTATTAGTGCTGCTGATTTCTCTAGTAATTGTTCCATTTTGCATTTTTATATGTGCGATTTAGTGTTATTTTTGCATATTTGGGTGTGTGATTTTTAAAATATTCTATCATCAACATTATCTATTCTTTTTAAATAACCTAATCTGCTACTATATATTAAATCAGATGCAACAATAACTTGATATTTTGCTCTTGCTTCCTTACTCTTAATATACATTTCTTTTGTTTCGTAGCGATAAACGGAAACTAATAACTGGTTTGCCCTTATAAAATCTCCTTTCTCTTTAAGTTTTTCATATTCATCTAATAAGTTTTGACATAAAACATCAATTTTCAAACTTTGTCCTTCTATTACATCTTCTATCCAAGGCCTCCAATGCCCAGCAATCATTTCATTTTTAAAATTATTTATCATTGAATTATTAAATCCTTTTTCAAATTCATTTTTCTGTGTTTCATTATAGCCATTTTTATACACTTGATTACAGACATCAACTAAATCGGATTCTGACAAATCCTGTTTGTTTAATTTTAAAAGATTTTCAAAGGTCAATTTCAAAACTTCTTCATCATAGAAAAATTTGGTATTACCAATGATGTTTTCAAAAATATATACAGGTGCTGTACTTTCTTGTTTTCCTGCTCTATTAACACGCCCAAAACGCTGAATTAGAGCATCAATTGGTGCATTCTCAATAAAAGCCACATCGTAATCAATATCCAAACTGACTTCAACTGCTTGGGTTGCAATCAATAATTGAGGTTTATTGTATTTGTCCGTAATTAGTTTTTCGATTACAATTCTATCTCTCTTATTAAAGCCACTATGTAATAATTTCACATCTTTAGTAAAGTTGATTTCTTCATATAAATTTTGACAAGTTTTAACGTTGTTTACAATTATTAAAACTGATTTTCCATTGTTCAAATAAGCTTTTATTAAATCAATTTCATCTGTAATAGATTTATCTTTACAACAAATCAACTGATGCCTTTTTTGACCTAAAACCACTTTATCACTTGGCTCTTTTGGATTGGGTTGAATAAAAATATTAGTATTTCCATCATAAATTTTATCAATAATTAAATCGCATAAAAACTTAGGAATAGTAGCTGACATAAAGAAAATCTTAGCCTCAAAATTATCCTTCAACCATTTAATAGTTGCTAACATTAAACCTGTCATTAATGCGTCATAAGTATGAAATTCATCAACGATAAAACAGGCTTTTTGATAATCAAATAAACTAATTTCCCAGCCTTTTCCCATTAACGCATTTTTTAAAATCTGATGTGGTGTAGCAACTTTAACAGGGAAAAATAATTCTTTAGAAAATGATTTTAGAGTTCTTGCTTTTTGAGCATTTTCAAAATGATTATCATCCTCATTTTCTAATTGTTCAAAGAAAAATTCTAATGTTTTTGAATGTAAAGCAGTAACAACTTCTTCTCCAAAAATTATTTGCATTCTTTTAACCATTGCATTAATACTTGCTGTATAAGGCAACAGATAAAAAAGTCGTCCATTTTCTTCTTGATTAGCAAAATACCAAGCTAAGGCTGCTTCTGTTTTTCCCGAACCCGTTGGAGCATATAGAATAACATCATTTTTTACTGTTTGCAATTTTTTTTGAAATGCTCTAAAAGGATAAACCTTGCCTGTTTTATCATTCTTAGGTTGGAACATCTGAATTTCTAAACGCTTCCAATGAGGTATTTCATTTTCTAATCTAGCTGAACCGATATGGTCGGAAGCAATTAACAAACCCCTTGTTTTGGCTAAATGAAACCTTTTTTTAGCATCAGGTTCTATTCTAAGTTGAAATCTTTGATTTAATAATTGAGTACTAATTTTAGAAAGTTTAGAAGTTGTAGTTTCAAGATTTAAACTTTGTGTTTTTAGTTTAAATGCTATCTTCCAATCATCCATAAATTGTTTTAGTATTTCAAAATCATAAAACTGACTTATTAAATCAGGCATTCCATCAGCCAAAATAATAGTATCTAATCTCCCATGACCATCAGCAATTACACCTTTATGATGCGTTGCAATTGCGAAACATTCATCTTGTGGTAATTCTAAAAACTGTTCGATTAACCACAAAGACATTATTTCGTGTCTTATTGCATTTTTAGGTTTGTTTTCTCTTAAGTTTTCTTGAAATAATTCATGAATTTTTCCAATATCGTGGAGTATAGCACAACGTACAATTTTATCTAACCAAAATGTTCTTTCGTTTTCTTCAAAATATATTTTTTGAATTAAATTTTCTGCTGCTGTTACCACGTGTTGAGTATGTTCAACTAAAGTTAAACCAGTACTTTTAGCGAGAAATTTTTCAATCATAATTACTTATTTTGAACAGACGGAAAAATATAAAACTCCGTGCTGTTTTTTATTGCCAAGTGTGTAAATAAAACTGTTTATTATTAGTAGTTTTAAAAAGATTTTCATGTTCAATAGTTGATGAGCTTTGAAAAGGAATAGACATAAAAATTTTTGAATTAATCCCTGTTCTTCCGCTTCCTATTTCTTCATTTTCCTTGTATGCTTCTGCTATTTGCACTAATTGACCACCAATTTTCAAACCTATAGAAAACGGCATCATGCAACCTCGAATATTCGCTTTAGAAATAGACTGACATTTAACAATTTCAGCCTTTTCTATTTTCAATAAATCCTGTGAACGTCCAAGCGACGGTGTGCCAATTGGATATTTAAAATATTCCAACCAATCCGTTCTATTTAACCAAACCGTTAAAACAGGATTAATATGAAATTCTCTTAAATAAGCGTCTGTCCCTTTTGCATGAGGTTTTAATTTACCGTCGAAAGCCAATCTATGACGTGTTTCTAAGTCGTTTTCAGTAGTGTCATATTGATACTGAAATCCAATATTCACCTCACTAGCTTCAACAATGCGGCCTAAACAACAACCTATCACTCCTAATAGCATCGAATAAGACGGTGTTGGCATACAAACAGCATTTCCAGAAAGAATAAAAGGAAGTCGAGGCGTAGCTGTCCAGCCTTTAAATTGCACTTCCAAAAAGTCTTTCATTACTTTAAATGTTTTTCTATGAACAAATTTGTAACACTAATAGGAGAACCAATTTTGATAAAATCATTCTCTAAATCTTTTATCAAATCTTCATTTTCTAAATAGCCGCTTCGAATACCAATATATACAGGCGTTGATAATTTAGATTTATAATCTTCAATAATTTCAAGTAAAGCTTCAATTTTAAGAGCTGGTTTTATTCCATTACCTTCAAATAAATCGTTAAAAATAGGGTTTGCACATTCCATTCCTGCTAAAATCAAAACTTTTGGAGAAACATCAGCACCAAAAGCCGCCATTTTTGCTCCTCCTCTTAAATGAGCTAAACCTTTCAAAAGACCCGCTGCTCTTTGGTTTCTTTTTTGTCCAGCATCTTTTAGACTATGTCTTTCAAATTTTCCAATTGGCGATGTTTCTAATTGGTCTTTATATTCATCAACAAACTCTTTTGCTAATTCTACATGACTTCCTAAGTTATCATAAATGCCTAATCTATAATATTCTAAGTTAAAAAAGCCCTCTAAGTGTGTGGAATAAAATTCAGTTGAATAAGGAAGCGGTGTACCCTCTTTTAAATGAACAAATGCTTCATCTGTATTCATAACTCTTTTCCCCTGTATTCCTTTCAAAATAGAAGTTTTGAAGGGAGAAGTTCTTTGTACACTTTCTTCATTGCCTTTTCCACTTCTCATATACCCAAACAAATCATCTTCAGGATAATCAACGGGGTTTAAATAAGTAGAAATTTTACTTGTGCTACCTTTTGCAGATTGATCGATGGCTTGCAAATCACTTGGCGCCCAATTATTCTCTTCGTTAGTAGTGTTTCTCAACCATCTTCTCCATGCTTGAGCAGACACATAAGGCACTTTTTCAAACTTTCCATTAACCTTCTCGCTAAAAGCTTTTGGAATAACTTTATTTCTGTCTTCTCCTGAACCAAGTCCTGCTCCATTTAAAAATACTGCTCGGGCATCGATTAATAACGACCCTGTGATGTTTTTTAATACACTCATATTGTTACTGTTTTTGTTGTTAAAAATGTTTTTCTAAAATGTTGATTTAATAAAAATTGTATTACAAAACGGGAAAAATTCAAATTATACTCGCCATTGGGAGAATAGAATAATTCTTGTCCAAATGTTTCTAATAGTTGTTTGTTAAAAAATGTATTGCTTTTATAGAATTTATTCATGTTATTTAAAACATCATAAATCCAACTTTTATAATATGTTGTTTTTGTTGGGAATGACTTTAGTATGTTTTTTTCATATTTCAATGTATCTTGATGATATTTCTCTAAATAATAAGTTTGAAAAGCTTCAACAAAATTTTGATAAACTTTAAATTGAGAATTATCCACTTTATCTAATTTCTCGAAACAGCCTTCATCAAACTCATTATTAGCAATGGGTTGAGCATAATATAATCGAAGTAATTTATTTAATCCTCTTCGGTTTGGATGATAATCTTTGTAAGTGTATTTTAAAACATCGGATAAATTAATACTCTCAGAATTTCTGACAAAAACTCGATTGATATTAAAAGTTTCATAATCTTGTGAATGTTGTAATCGTTTAATACTTCTTTCTCGTTCCTTATCAATTTCAATCAAATTAATAATTGTAAAAATTACAGGCGTTAAGTCTGTAGTTTTGGATGCAGGACAATTTTCTAAAAATGCTTTTTTTTGATAATAATAATGAGTCATTTTATAAATACCGTAAGTCCACGCATTAATCAATTCAGAATCTGTTTTATCTAAAATTTCTAAATGATTAGTTAAAGACCATTCTTCATTTTGCGTTGCTCGCAGTAAAACCGAATAAAACAGCGTATTATATTCTGTTTCTTTATAAGCATCAGATTTCTCTAAAAGTTTACTGTCAGCGTTTGATTTTTCATCATCCTTTTCAATCAAATAAGCAATGTATTTGGCATACTCCAAAAATTGAGCATTTCCAATTGCAGTTTGATAAGCATCATAAAACGGAACTCCAACGCCTTCCATTATGTTATTTTTAATTTTTCGTGGATACAAACCCCAAAAATCTTTCTCCTCAAATAGATGTTGTAAAAAATAATTAGACATTGAACTCGTTAATATTTGCACTAAATCGTTTTGTGTTTTAGAAGTTTTGTAAAAACCAAAAAGCGTTTTAAATATTTTATTAGGTATCCTATCAATGTAACAACTTGCTCCAGTACCAGAATTAGAAAAACTCCAAAGATTTAAGTCCGAATAACCATCATAATTATTGTTTTTATCACTATATATTTTAAGTGCTTTTAAGATATAATCACCTTGAGAAAAATCCCTAATATTTTCTACTGATTTATTTGTAGCTGTTATTTCAATTTCCTGCAAAACTCGTTTTACATTATCATGGATATAATCTTTTGAAAATTCAAAATCTATGCTATCTATTAATAAAATTCCACCTTTATAAAGCAATGCCGAAAATGGTAAAAATTGAATAATCACTAAACAAATTGGATGAATTTTGATTTCAAAAGTTGCTTGTGGTAGTGCTTGTGCATCTGAACCCAAAGCACCTGTAAGTGGAAACCAACAGCGATTAATGGTTTTATCTTTCCCATCAATTTTCTTTATAGGGTATTTGATTTCATGCAATACATTTTCATAGATTTTTGAAAAAGGTGTATCAAACCACAATCCTGAAATTTCACATTGATATTGACCTTTTTCTTCAAAATTATTTAAAGTATGCTCAATAATTCCCTTAAAAATTTTATCTCCAAAATCTTTATCATTTAACAAAGGTCCATTTCTTGAGAAAAGCATAGAATAACTTTTCATTCGTTTAAACAACTCCCAAATCTTATGCTTTTCATATAGGTTTAGTAAAGTATCTGTTTTAATTTCACAAACTTCATTAAGGTCTCCTAACACTTCGATGGTTTGCAGTGCATTGTTTAAAAAAGCACTACCTGTATAATTTTTAAATATTTTCATTTATCCAATATTTTTTGCATCCTTATTACTTTAAAAGTCTTTGTTTACTTATTTAAATCATCAAACAATTCTTTTTCCTCTTTCATAATATTCTTTTGAAACAACCCCCAATTCCCCACCAGTCCAATCATCAAAACCCCAATCTTCACGCTCAATTGGACAATTATTAACGATGTAAATCATCCGCTGAACAAAATCATCCCAGCTCTCAAAGTGTCCATCTTCTAATATAAATACCTGTTTCATAAATACAAATGTATAAATAAAAGCCAATATTAAAAAGAGTATAATAAAACTAAAAAAAATATAAATATATTTGCATTATTAAACCTAAAATAGGTGTGTGCGTTAAAAATCGTCCCATATTGGAATTGAAATATATTTAAAAGCGTATTTCACCTATTTTTCTTTTTTCTACTCCTTCTCAAGTGCCCAAATATCCCGCAATCGTTCTTGAACATCTTTTAAATCAAATTCATTTAAATCCCACTTTTCATTTTTTTCAAAATCTAGCCACTCTCTAAAATCTTTATTATCTGGGTGCTTTTTATCATTTAGCGCTTCCACCATATTGTAATAGCCCCAAATGCCACCACAATCTTCGATGGGTGCAGTGCCTTTTCCGCCTAAGCACAATGGAACAATAATAGTTTCGTCGGTTATTTCAACAAGTTCAATACTGTGTTTCCAGTCATCACCAAAATCGTAGATATAAACTATTTTCTGCTTTAGCTGCTTGAAATACTCTTTTAATTTAATCTTATTAGCATCATAGCGCTCATTATAAGGCCATGTGTTGGACTTGGAAAAAGGAACTTCATCCCATCCTTCTTCCCCCTCCAACTTTTGTTGTAAACGAGGGGTGCTTCCCCATCCATTTGGCGAAAACTGAAATAAATGAGTATTCTGCCAATTGAAAACACCTTGTGTAATTAGATGCATATCTAAAAAAGTGAGGTTTTCATTTACTTTTACTTTTCTCCAAATAGGTGGTTTGGAGGAACCTTCTAGTTTGATTTTAAAAATATATGCCATATTATTAATTATATATGTTATTTTATTAGCTCCAAACATCCCATTCCCAGTGCATTATACAATCCTGCACCAGCATTGTAAATTACCTGCAACTGCTCTTGGCTTCCTGTAAACTCCATATCAAAATTTAAATAGCCTTTTATTCGTGTTTGTTGTTTGGTAAAAGCCTTAATGGTTATTAATCGCGACTTAGGCTTGGTATTCTTTAGGTTTATGGCAACTTTTAATTCATTTTCATTAAATGGTATTTTTAATGCTTTTAATTTTTGTTCCCAATTATACTGTATGCAAAGAGCAAAGCGCTCATCGGTTGGTGGCATAAAGTCATAATCGTCTTTGTCATTTTTAATACCAGCTACACAAGCCGAAATAGGGCGAACAGCTATTGTGTTATTAACTTTATTCTCAATAACAGAAAAAGGATCGGACATAGCCTCAACACTATTAACTTTAAAGGTAGCTTTACTTTTTTTGTCTGCAATATCGATATCTTGTGAAAGAAATAAGCCTTTTACAAAATGTTGAGCTGCTTCGGGCAGGTGAAAAGAAACCACAAGCTCCACAGCAGAATTAATGAGCATGCGATCGCCTTTAATTTTAAATCGGCAATTTAAATCTGAAAAGGTAAACAGTTTAAAATGTTTTAATCCATCGTCAACCACATAGCCTTCTTCATGCAAAAAAGTGGCATAATCGACATCCGCCTTTTGCAGTATTTTATAAATAGCTGCGCTTAAGGGGTATTGATAATTTATAGGAATAGTTGGATTCGAGTTTTTAGAAACCAATAATAATTTAAATCGCATGTAAATTCTTTTAAAAAGTAAAACATTGATAGTTGGATAAACTTACAAAACATTAAGAAGACATACACCTTAATTATAGAAATTAAATTGAACTATCTTTATTATAAATTTAATAATACTAATTTGCGTTGCAAAAGGCTTTAAATTTTAAAAATCAAAGTGAGAGAGAAGGAGAAGTCTAAAATCAGTTATAACCCTGAAAACTTTAAAAGTTATAACTGATGATTGGCATAATAGTGTGAAAATAAAAAAACCAGTATTCACAAAAGCTTGTAAAGTACTGGTTTTACTGGTGGAGAAGATGGGATTCGAACCCACGACCTCTTGACTGCCAGCCACTTAAATTTCCTTTTCAAACCTTTTCATTTACCTTCATTGCTTTGATTATCAATGAAATATAAAAAATCGGATTTTCATCCATTTTCAATTCTTGGCATTCTTCTTTTAAAATGTTGCCGATATGTTGCAGGAGGATTTCAAAATAACAACTTTATTATGTAACACTGTAATTACTGCAACTACTGTAACAAAATTCCATTTACATATTAGTTTACAGGCATTAGAGAACAAAATGTACTAAATAAGATATATATCCTATTCATTAGGGTAGCAGCTATTATCAAATTTATAAGTAGTTCCATTGTCCTTAATACTTAGCCCAGTTCCGCTAATTATGCCTGAAACCTTGCAACTTGAAAACACAAATCCGCTATTATTACATTGCCCAGTTAAACTGATGGTAACATTAGGCTTATCATAGGTAAAAGTACCGTCTATTTCTTCATTGTGAAATTCCCCAGAACCTACATCATAAACTGGATGGCTAATTCTCATGAAATTATCAACAGAAAAATATATATAATACGTTCTATTGCTTTCTTCATGTCTCCATTCAGTTTGATTAATTGAATCTGGTGTAACATTACTACCTTCATCATCACTAGAGCAAGCTGTAAATGATAAAACAGCTATTAATATTAATAATACTTTCTTCATAATACTGGTTTTAGGTTATAATTGATTTGGGTTAAAAAGGCAAATCATTATCTGGTTCATCTATAAAACTTGCTGGTTCTTCTTCGTTTTGATTATTAGGTGTAGGTTCTGGGCTATCTATAAGCTCTATCCTCCAACCTTGAATAGCATTAAAGTATTTAGATATTCCTTCTGGATTTACCCACTCTCTACCTTTTAAATGAAGATTAATTTTTACATCTTGACCTACATGGTAGCCATTTAGTAAATCACATTTATCTTGGATGAATTCTACTAAAATATGTTG
Source organism: Mariniflexile ostreae (assembly GCF_042427585.1). Taxonomy (NCBI): domain Bacteria; kingdom Pseudomonadati; phylum Bacteroidota; class Flavobacteriia; order Flavobacteriales; family Flavobacteriaceae; genus Mariniflexile; species Mariniflexile ostreae. The sequence goes on from NZ_JBHMFC010000004.1 coordinate 16,395, forward strand.
TGGGTACTGTTCTTTAGTTGTGATAACAGCTTCACGTTTTCTAAAGCCATTATCTCCCATATTTTGTGTCTCGTTTAAGACCTTTATTTTTCCTGTTATTTCCATACGCTAATATTTAATGTCATTTATAATTTTATTAAGGTCTATTGGTTCTTGGTAGTTTTCATTATTCCTATGATAATCAGATACTTCAAGTAGTTTTTCATATAGTTTTATGAATTGTGATTCCTTTTTTAACATTTTATGATTATGTATGTCTGCTTTAGGAAATTCTACTTTTAAAGTGTCAAAATCCCGACTTAGGCTTATATATCTTAACTCATGTTTAAGCAACCACCAATCAATCTTACCTCTAGTATAAATACCTTCATTTGATAGTGATTTCAGCTCTTCTATTAGTTCACTAAATTTCATTATTAAAAGCATAAATTATATATGTATTTAATCACATCTAATATCAAGTCTAAAACCCCATACATTAAAGCCAAGATAAAAACCAAAGCTACTACTGTAGTCAATATAAGAGCACCATATTTTAGTACTGATAAAATTTTACTTGTATCTTTTAATTCACTCATATACCAGCTTAAAAACAATATTAATCCAATACCCAAATAAAGATAAAACGTAATAAAATCATCTTCAGAACCGAAGTGTGATACTAAGAATCTTAATATGAAAAAGCCAGCCACAGCTAATATTATTTTTATAATCCCAACATTTTTTATCACTTTTATTATTTCTTCATCTATTTCCAAACCTAAGGATCCAAAAAATTCTAATGTTTTACTCTTTATTGGACTTTTTTCATACTTCTTAAGAGGTCTATTATCATTTATAAAATCGTTAAGCTTTGTACTAACAGTTTCAACTGTCATCATTTTGTAAAGATTCTTCCAATCACTTTTACCGAGTCCTGCACCGCTCCAGGCTAATGCATGAGCTCTCATTTGTTCCTGAAGGTTATTTATTGAAATACCTCCGTTATTTAACATCTCATCAATATAGTCTTCAAAAGTGGGTTTTCTGCCATCTCTTAATTCCATTGAAGAAACTGTTCTTTTTAATTTATCTATCAAAATTAAAAAAGGTTCATCTTGCTTTGAAATCATAATTTTAAATCGATTTAAATGAGAAATAATTCTGTACTAGAACAAATATAAAATAATTTACAGACCGATATGTCTTTGGTGTAGATTAGTAATTAAAGGACATTTCGGTCATTATGAAAACTAATGACAGTAAAGCCATCCTTTTAGAATTAGCTAACAGGATAAAGACATTAAGAAACGAAAGAAACCTAACCCAAGCTGTGTGTTATGAGGATACTGGCATTAATTTTGGTCGAATTGAAAGAGGTGTTAGGGATGTCAGTTTTACTACTCTAATAAAAATCTGCAAGTATTTTAATGTTTCGATGGATGAACTATTGAATGACCTCTTTTAAAACTATTTAAAATTTTGGCTATTAATACTAATCTTTTAAAGATTTTAAACCTCTATTATAGTCCAAAAAGTAGGCACTAAGCTTTGTTCACGGATTCATAAACGATAAAAACTATTTTAATTCGCCTTCATCTGAAAAGCTATAATACCCCATCTTAGTAATGATTAAATGGTCGAGTAAAACTATATCTAGGTGTTCTCCAGCTTTTTTTAGTTTACTGGTAATATTTTTGTCAGCTTCACTAGGTTTTAGGTTTCCACTTGGATGATTATGAACAATTATAATACTACTTGAACCACATTTTAATGCAACAGAAAACACTAATTTAGCATCCACAACCGTTCCTGCCATTCCTCCTTTAGATAATGGATAAATACCAATTACTTGATTGTTCCTATTTAATAACAATACTTTAAATTCTTCTTGAAGTTCTATAGTGTGTTTATTCCAGCAAGCTATTAAAACTTCAAATGATTCTTTACTATTATTAATTTTAAATTTCTCCTTATTGTTGTTTGAGTACGATACTCTTACTTCTGCTATTTCCATGATAGATATTTTGAAATTTTTTATAGTTTATACTCACTTTTATTTTTGTAGGTAAGCGTAGACCTGTTTTAAAATTTAGTGATAGGGTAAATTGTTTAAAAGCAAAAGCCCAATCTACATTACTATAGATTAGGCTAATTGTTTTACTCTGCATGCTCTAAAATACCATTTTTAGAGAACACATCTGAGTTTGCAATTACATTGTGTTCATACTTAACAGCAGTCTGTTTAGGTTTTACAGCATCTTCTGTAACATAAACCCATCTATGAGATAATGTTATTTCCTCCCCTGATTCCTTTACAACATAATTAAACGGCTCACAGTCCTCTTTAATAATGCTTCCTGCCATTTCTGTGCCTATTAAAGCTGAACATGTCTGTTCATCAAAAGTTGATGGGATATAGGCTCTCTTGGCAGTTGCATAAAAGTTACCTGTAACCTTGCTTAATACCATTTCAATGCCACCTTGTAGTTCCAAAACGAAGAATGATGTTCCATCCTCCTTATCTCTTTGTTTGTAATTAATAATTCTAACCATTGTTTCTAAATTTTTGAGTTGTAGTGCACCACACGGAAATCAATTTATTCCTGAATAAAAATCACAGCTATCAACTTGAATTTTTAATTGCAGGTAGAAAAATTTCTTTCCTATATAAAGTGGTGGGGGAATCTCTATCCCCAGAAATGGGTGGGGGTATCTGAGCAAGGGGGGCTAAGCTCTCACTAAGCATCGAAAAAATAATTTTTTTAAATTTTTATTATTGATAGTATTAATAGTCGCAATTTATTGTGATATTACTGACAATAAACTATTTTTAGGCTTAATTTCAAAACGGACAAATATGAACCACTTTAAGAAGCATTTGTAGAATAAAGTAGAAATTAAAAACGGTTATTCTAGAATCCAAAATAAAAACTATAATACTTACGCTCTAAATAAACATTAACCTTAATTAGTGATTTCAATAGAATTAGCTAATAATTTAAATGTTAAGGGAAGGGACTAAACCTTTTAAAGCTTCTTAATGAACGAATCGACAACAAGAAAAGAACTAATAGATATACATCTCAAGGAAGCTGGATGGGATGTTGATGACAGAACTCAAGTAGTTGCTGAATTCGTAGTTAACTATGTTAATGAGACAAGTGAAACCTATAGTAACAATCAATTCGCTGACTATGTTTTACTAGGCAAAAATGGTAAACCTATAGCAGTCGTCGAAGCAAAAAAATCTTCTAAAGATGCTAATATTGGTAAAGAGCAGGCAAAACAATACTGTTACAATATTCAAAAACGGACAAATGACATTTTACCCTTTTGCTTCTACACAAATGGTCACGACATATTTTTTTGGGATTTAGAAAATGCTCCTCCAAGAAAGGTTGTTGGCTATCCAACCAGAGAAGATTTGGAGCGCTACCAATACATAAGATTAGCAAAAAAACCACTAACTAATGAGTTAATTAACACTAAAGTTGCAGGTCGAGATTACCAAATAAGAGCCATCCGCTCTGTTATGGATGGATTAGAACAAAAAAGACGTACATTTTTAATAGTTATGGCGACAGGCACTGGTAAGACTAGAACTACCATTGCATTAGTTGAAGCACTTATGCGAGCTGGTTGGTCAGAAAAAGCATTGTTTCTGGTAGATAGAATTGCCTTAAGAGACCAAGCACTAGAGGCTTTTAAAGAACATTTACCAAACGAACCTAGGTGGCCAAAACAAGGTGAAAAAAGTATTGCAAAAGATAGACGGATCTATATCTCTACTTACCCAACAATGCTCAATATTGTTCGAGAAGAAAAAGAAACTTTATCACCTCACTTTTTTGATTTAATAGTAATAGATGAAAGCCACCGAAGTATTTATAATACCTATAAAGAAGTTCTAGATTATTTTAATACCATAACTATTGGTTTAACAGCTACACCAACAGATGTAATCGACCACAACACATTTAAAATATTTGATTGTGAAGATGGGCTGCCATCTTTTGCCTATACCTATGAAGAAGCAGTAAATAATATTCCTCCATATTTGTGCAATTTTCAAGTAATGAAAATTAAGACCAAATTTCAAACAGATGGAATTAGCAAAAGAACCGTTTCCTTAGAAGACCAAAAGAAATTGATTTTAGAGGGTAAGGAGATAGCCGAAATTAATTTTGAAGGTGTAGAGTTAGAAAAAAAAGTAATAAACAAAGGAACTAACACACTTATAGTGAAGGAATTTATGGAAGAATCCATAAAAGACATAAATGGTGTTTTGCCTGGAAAAACTATATTTTTCTGTGTTAATATTGCTCACGCTAGACGAATTGAAGAAATCTTTGACCAACTCTATCCACAATACAATGGTGAGTTAGCAAAAGTAATGGTTTCAGAAGATTCAAGAGTTCACGGAAAAGGTGGTTTACTAGACCAATTTAAAAACAAAGACTTCCCTAGAGTTGCTATTAGTGTTGATATGTTAGACACAGGTATTGATGTAAGAGAATTGGTAAACTTAGTTTTTGCCAAACCTGTGTACTCTTATACCAAATTTTGGCAAATGATTGGTAGAGGAACTCGTTTGCTTGAACCTACACAAATGAAATCTTGGTGTACAGAAAAAGATGTTTTTTTAATTTTGGATTGTTGGGATAATTTTGAATACTTCAAGCTAAAACCTAAAGGAAAAGAACTAAAACAAGCAATACCTATTCCTGTAAAGTTATTTGGTTTGAGATTAGAAAAATTAGTTGCAGTTATAGAAGCTAATATTCCCGAAACCATATTAGAAGAATGTATAAGACTTAAAAAACAAATAGCAATTTTACCTGCAAACTCAATAGTAATAAAAGATAATAGCAAAGCAGTAGCAAGGGTTAATAGCCTAAATTTTTGGGTGGATATAAATTCTGATAAAATAAACTTCTTGAAGACAGAAATTCTTCCTCTAATGCGAACTATTTCTGGTATAGACTATAAAGCTATGCGTTTTGAGAAAGACGTTTTAGAAGTTTCTTTAGTGAAAATGCACAATGCAGAGGAGAAATACAACATGATTAAAGATGCTTTAATAGAACGTATTTCTGATTTACCTCTTTCTTTAAACATAGTAGCTAAACAACAAGAACTTATTAAAGATGCACAACGGAATCATTTCTGGAATAATATTAAAGAAAATGATTTCAACAATTTAATAGACAAACTTTCTCCATTAGCAAGGTATATTGATACTAGAGAATCTACTACTGGACCTTCTAAATTTAATTTTGAAGATGTGTTAGCGACTAAAGAAATGGTAGAATTTGGTCCGAAAAATGAGGCAGTAAGCATTACTCGCTACAAAGAAATGGTGGAAGAAAAAGTTAGGGAGCTGACTGAATCAAATCCAATACTCCAAAAAGTCATCCATGGAAATCCTATTTCAGAAGATGAAATTGAGCTTCTAGCAAAAGAGCTTCATGAAGAAAATCCTCATATAACCATAGGGTTATTACAACGAGTATATCAAAATAGAAAAGCCAAATTTTTACAATTTATTAAACATATTTTAGGTCTTGAAATTTTAGAGACATTTACCGATAGCGTTGCTAATGCTTTTGACGCCTTTATTAAAGAACACAATTACCTATCTAGCAGACAATTGCAGTTTCTAGATATTTTAAAAAAATACATTTTAGAAAAAGGAAACCTAGAAAAGAAAAATTTAATAGAATCTCCCTTTACAATGATTCATCCAGAAGGAATAAGAGGCGTATTTTCGCCGAAAGAAATAAACGAAATTTTACAACTCACAAATAAAATACTGGCTGCATAATGTTACAAAACAACCCTAAATTAAAAGCTTTAATTGTAAGTCTTTGGAATACCTTCTGGAGTGGTGGTATCGCCAATCCTATTACTGCTATTGAGCAAATTACTTACTTGCTATTTATTAAAAGACTAGATGAACTTGAAAGCAAAAGAGAACGTGATGCAGAGTTTACAGGCGAAGCATACGACTCTAAATTTGATGGTGAATATATCCCTTGGATTGATGAAAGTCCATATCGACCAAAACTAAATGCGACTGATGATGAAAAAGAGGACTTATACTATAAGCGAGAAGAAGCCCTAAAGCCAAGACCTAAAAAGGAATTAAAATGGAGTTTCTTCAAATCTATGCCAGCAGACCAAATGCTAGTGCACTTTAGAAACAATGTATTTCCCCACATAAAAGACTTAAATGATGAAAGTTCTTCGTTCACTAAGTATATGAAGAATGCCGTTTTTATCATTCAAAAACCTTCTTTACTTGTAGAGGCAGTTAAAAAAGTAGATGAAATTTTTATTGAAATTGAAGAAGATGCTAAAGATGGCAAACAATCATTTCAAGACATTCAGGGTGATGTGTATGAGATGCTTCTAAAGGAAATTGCTACTGCTGGTAAAAACGGACAATTCCGTACACCTAGGCATTTAATTAAATTATTGGCAGAATTAACAGAACCCAAATTAGGGCATAAAATAGCAGACCCAGCTTGTGGAACAGGAGGCTTTTTACTAGGAGCTTACCAATATATTTTATCGGATTTGGTACGTAAAAAAGAACCTGACTTATTGAGGTCATTTAAACTTTTTGCTTTTCATTTTCTTTAGGAATATTGCCATAAATGATAGATAGTTGAAACCCAACCAACTTGCAATGGTTGTGTCAAATC
>NZ_JBHMFC010000040.1:0-11973 GCF_042427585.1 Mariniflexile ostreae
TGCATCTCTGGAGTTATGATTCTAGAGCGTATTTGTTTTGGTTCGTCACTTAACAACCCGTCAATACCATTGTCCATATATTTAACTGTCCAGCGTTCACTTGTTTTGGGTGTAATGTTTAGATAATCGGCTAACTGTTTTCTCGTTTTGAAACGATTGGTCAAAATAGATTCTAACCAAATCAAACGCTTCTCATATTTAAAAATACATTGCCTTTTACGTAAGGCTTTAAGTTCTAAAGCACTTTCTTTTATTAAAAATTCTCTCGGTTTTGCCATCCTTAAAGATAAGCAAATATAACGACTTTATTTATTCAAATTGGTATAACTCTTGATACTGCGGTTGAGAACAAGTCGTTTGCAGCTTTATCTATTTTTTTGATTTCTTGATATTGCCCTTTGACCCCTTTTATCGGTATCATCATAACCGATTTTTTTTCTTGCTCTAGTTCAGTAAAAAAGTCTAGATTATTATAGATTTTATCTCCGAAAAAATTCCTGTTTGTTTTCTCAGACCAAGATTCTTTAAAAACGGTCAGATCATTTACAGAGGCTGGGGTTATCTGAATTTCTTCGGGAAAAGGAATCCTGCCAACACGTCTAAAAGCCAATGTATGCAGTTTCACGCCATAATAGTACAGACTTTTAGTAGAACAATACCCTTTGTCGGTCAGTTCTTTGGCCACCTTTGCATTACGTTTTCCTGAACAAGTAATTATGGGCATTGAATCCAATAAGCTTTGGTTTTCATAACAATCGGTATGCAAGAATTCTTCAAGCAATGATGCTGAAAAGCTTCTAAATGCCTCCGATAACTGGTTAAGACGTTGAGAAAAACCAGCGTACGAGCCAAGTTTTGGAAACCAATCAAGCAAATAATCACAAGCAAAACCGTGAATCTGTTTGATGCCAAAGCGCTGTTCTTCTTGAACTATAAATAGATGGTCATAATTTCTTTATCCGTTAAATCTTGTTTATTGTTGTTACTGAAACGTTCACAAGTATGTTTTAAATCTTTTTCAAATCTGTCACAGATTATTGAGTAGATTTTTATTAATTTTAGGGTTTTTGGCTGATTAATCATATGTTTAAACGTGCGTTGAATACACTTTAAGTATGCTGATTGTTAGTTTATTAATGTAATTTATTGAAAGTTATTTCTTTCTTGTGGTTTATCAACCCTTGATTCGCATAAATAATTAAAAAAACTAATTTCCCCCCTAAGACAGAATGATTTGTGCCTTATATTATAAAGGTTTTTGCAATAGTTTTACTAAACAATAAAATTACTAAAAACTAAAAAATATGAAAAAAATTACATTTTATCTGTCATTAGTTATGGTTGCTATGGTTATAAATTTGGAAGCACAAGTAACTTATATTGATGAAAATTTTGAAGCTACAGATATATCTGGAGGAAGTGTCCCGTTAGCAAGTGGTTTTCCACAATTTAATTATACTGCAGATATTGCTGGTGGTAATGAGAATTATACTGATGCTACTGTTACAGAAAAAACGAATGCTGTAGCAATACATAACCGATCTGCATCAGCCAATTTTGTTGCTGCATACGTGTCTGGTAAACAGGTGCTTAGGGTGTCTGGGGGCGCAAATTATCTCACAGACGATGCAGGTGTTTATTTTACTGGATTAGATCTTACAGGACAAACAGTTTTATATTTTAGTTTTCAGGTTTTGGGAGGTGATAAAGCAGATGGTGCAGGTATAGAGACTACCTTACAAAGTTGGAGTATCAATTTAAATCATGGTAATTCTAGTACTGGATTTGTATTAAGTGATTCGTTTTTTGGAGTTGGAACAAATGTAACGACATCAATTCCTTTTAATATAAATAACGATGGTACTATTACTACAAATCAAACTTCTTTTGATATCATTCCTGGTCAATGGATAACAATTTATGGATCTGTAGATTTAACAGATAAAACACTAGGTAGCTTTGGTGCCTTTCAAATTCAAACAGATACGGGAGGGTTTGTATCTGGTGGTAAAGTAATTTATGCGCTAGATAATGTTTATGTAGCAACTACCCCTACACTATCTAATAGTTCATTTGAATTAAATAATTCTGTAAAAGTATATCCAAATCCAGTTAATAATATATTAAAAATTGATAACAGTTTAAATGTTGATATTAAACAAATGAGTTTAGTAAATGTATTAGGGAAAACAGTTTACTCTAGTGAATATAAACAATCAATAGATGTGACTCTTTTTTCAAAAGGTATTTACTTCTTAAGATTGACTTCTGATAAAAATGGTGAAATCACAAAAAAGATAGTTATAGATTAATAGCTTAATTCAAATTATTTAAAGTTCCTCAAAAATATATTTCTGAGGAACTTTTTTTAGTTTAAAACATCAAGAATAAATAGATAACGCGTAAATTAAAAGAAGTATTCCTCACAATAAACTACCTTTTATTTTTGAACTTAAAGCAGAACATTACCATATTGAGAAAGATAGGTTTGAAAGCATCGAGCTTCCAAAACCAAATCTAGAAAAATTAAGTGAATTATTTAAAAGTGAATTTAAAAACGATGCTGCCATATGTCTATAAAAACTTATTAGATAAATAAACAGTTCCTAAGGCGAGTTCATTGTTTTTTCAAAGCATTTCAACGAATTACACCCCTCTTTTTAAATAATGAGCCCCCCTAATAAATAGAGATTTATGGCTAAATTTGAGTGAAAATATTTAATATATAAAGATGAAAAAAAGTTCTAAAAGCAAGGGGTTAAATAGAAATGTTGGCATCATTAATGATTTCGAATTAAAGAATGTTTTCGAATTAAAGTGGCTAGTGGTGGTGTTATTTTTAATACCAGTTTTCTCATGTAGTTCCAGCCCTAATATTGAAGATGAAATTGTTAAAAGTTCCTCAAAACAAATAACATCATTTATCTTTACAGTATTGCAAAATGGAACACTGGTTCAAGATATACATGGTGTTATAGATGAGGATGCGAAAACTGTAAAATTAACGGTTCCATATGGCACAAATGTTTCAGCTTTGGTGCCATCAATTAGTATGTCAGATAAAGTTTCAATTATTCCTAATTCTGGAAAAGCTCAAGATTTTAGAAACCCTATCAAGTATAGCGTTATTGCAGAAGATGCTTCCGTAGTATTTTATACGGTTTCAGTGGGAATTGATGAGATTGCTAACGGATCATTATTACAGGTGGGAGATCCTGGCGTGCAAATTGATCAAAGTAAGTTTGATGAAAATTATCCTCAAATGAGTCGTTGGGCCAAAGCAGGTGTAGAAGGCGGCATTCCTTTTATTGATAGTTTTGAAAAAACAAGCTCAATAATGCCAGGGAATAGTGAATCGATTAACGCTGCAATTAGTAGTCTTTCTGCTGTTTTAGAAAATGGAGAGAAAGGGTTAATTACACTAAAAGAAGGAATGTATACAATTGATGCTTCTGTAATCATGAAATCTAATGTGTCACTTATAGGAGAGAGCCGTGATGGTGTTGTTTGTAGTATTTCAATGAATGGTGGCGATGCATTTTCGTTTAATAATGTTCAAAAATGTGGTTTATATAACCTTACAATAACAGGGAGTTGGTCGGAGCCAAAGTATAACTGGAATTATGGAATACCTCAAAATCGAGAATTCACAAATGACAATATATCGGTTAGGCTTAAATCTGGAACTAAAAATTGTTGGCTAGATAATGTGCAAATCTTAAATAGCGCAAGAGACCCTTTAAGATGTCCTGCAGACCATAATACGTTTAGAAATTTAATTATAGATGGATGTAAAAGAAAATCAGGGGGTGCAGAAGGATACTTTTTTATTCAAGGCAGGGATAATCTTATTACAGGCTGTCAAGTTACGAGAATTAGACATATTTCACTTCAAGGAGATAACGTAGAGTACAATGTGGTTTATAATAACGATTTTAGACAAGAAATAAGCTTTCATAGTGGTGACAATGGAAATAATTTAATAGAATTTAATAGAATAACCTTACCGTCGGACATGCCTCCAATAGAAGCAGGAGAAACAGGGCCTTATCCAGAAACAGAAAACGGTAAGCCAATTTATTTTGCAATAATGGGGCCATGGTCTACGCAACATACAAATTCAGCTAATCCTAATTTTATTTACAGAAATGACTGTAAACAATTTAATCATAACTACGGAACTAATACACCTTGGTCCAACGCTAATCAAGTTTATTTCGGACCTGAAAAATTAGGATTAAGTATACAAGAACGAATAGATAATTTTCCGGAATATGATAAAGGAGTACCGTCTGGTGGTACTTTATATGCTGTTAAACTATAAAAAAGATATTGTTTTAAAAGTAATTAGTTTCCGTTAAACCGAGTGAAGTTTTTAGTGTTTTGAAAACCATAGCATTTCGATTGCGCTCAATGAGACATTTTAACTTAAAATTGACTTTTCAGTCAGATTCGTTTTTTTGTTGTAAATGAAAGCTAATATTAAATAATGAATAAAAGCAAGTAAATCAACTTTCAGAAATCATTATCAATAGTGAATTTATCTACTTAAATGAGAATTTAAAAAAGATTTAAAAGTTTCCATGAACCCTATTTTGTTTAATATATAATATGAAGAAAAGATTTAAATATTTAATTAAAATACTTGTTGTTATAAATGTTTTTTTAATGACAAATAAGAGTAATGCTCAGCTTTCAGTAAAAGAACAAACTGTAGAAGATTTTAGACAATTTTTTTCAAAACAGGCTTATCGTGGGCATCAATTAACTAAAAGTAAAGTAGAACAAATTACTGCAAAAGCTTGCGTCGAGTTACTTAATAATAAAGGACAGTTTATCGATTTAATTGAAGGGCAGAAAAAAATTGAAGATAAAAAACTGTATTTATCAGAAAACAAAGAGTCACAAGTTGTTGTGAGTGAGCTTCTTGAAATTGCTTTTAACAGAATGTGGCGTATTGCTCAAACATATCGAGGAAAGGATTATGTAAATTATAAAAAGGACGCCACTATAAACAAGCTCTTTAAGGCTATTAATAATTATAGCAACATAGAAGCAAGTAGAGGCCAAAATACCGCTGGCAGATTTCATATTAGCTGTTTTGCTATTCCCACAGCGGCCGTCAATACTTATTTTTGCTTGTTTGATGCCATGGAGTCTGTAGAAAAAGGAATGGTTCAAGAAGCATTGGCAACGCAAGCAAATAAAAATTTAAAACAGATGAGTTACCAATCCTGGACTCAGCCTTACAGAAATGATGAAACAGATAAAAACCCTGTAAGTGTAGAGCGTTTTCAAAAGCACGTTTGGTGGGTAGGAGGTAATGGTTTGGGCTTCCGTTCGTTACTTCCAACGGCAGCAGCAATGAGTTCTGTAGAGATGATGGATGTACTTTCTGTTGTGGCAAAAGGTGGGCTTAGTAGTGTGTCTCAAAATACTTATGATGATGCTTTCTGGACAGAAGGGTTTACAGCAGATGGTGCTGGTTGGGGGCACGGCATGCAATGTTTAGTTTGGGGGTACCCAATATCAGGAACTTCAGCAGCATTAAGTATTATTGATTATTTTAAAGGAACGCCTTGGGCAAAACAATTAGATGAAGAAAATGCCCAATCACTTATCAATTATTTTCGTGGGAGTTCATGGTATTATTATAAAGGTTTTACACCGCCTAGTTTAGGCAGGGGTAGTATGGAATATACAATGGATAAACAAGAGTCTATTAAAACAGATGGCATGATAAAAAGTACGGTAGATGGTTGGCTTTCATCTTACCCTATAGCAGAACAACAAGAATTAATAGATTTAAATGAAGATATAAAGGATAACCAAATAAGTATGCAAGGGTATCCAAAAGGATATTATACAGGAACACGTTGGTTTTTTAATAATGATAATCTTATAAAAAAAAATCTAGATTATTACATCCAGGTAAGTATGGCATCTATTAGATGTGATGGTATAGAAAGTGCGCATACGCTTGCCGATAAATATAATTTTTATACGTGTGACGGTATGACTTATTTTATGAAAACAGGAAGTGAATATAACAAAGCTATAGGAGCATGGAACCTTACAGCAATACCTGGTGTCACATCTCGTCAAGGTGAAGATAAATTGTTGCCGATTACCAATTGGAGGGGGTATTGTAGTAAATACAATTTTGCCGCAGCAGCAACAAGTGGTGGAAAAAATGCAGCTTGCGGATTTATTTTTGAGAAAATGAATGCTTCAGATAAAAAAAATGTTAATGACCCCATAGGACGTGAAGACCCCAATACGATTATTTATGGCGTTAAAGCCAATAAAGCGTATTTTATGGTAGATGATTATATGGTGGCATTAGGAGCTGGTATAACAAATCTTAATCCAGAAATGGAAGGAGATATTTGGACAACCATTGATCAAACATATTATAACAATGAAGCACAATTTATCACAAACGGTAAACATTCAAATATTACAGGTAATGTTTCAACAGAATTAAAAGGAGATACACTTGTTTGGGCTTCACAAAAGGATGGCTTTTCATATGCGGTTTTACCTAAATACACTTCAGGAAGTGTACATTTATTAACAGAAACCAGACCAACTAAATGGAAAAAAATAAATAAAGCTAATGAAAGGCATAAAAAGATGTCTCAAGAAGCATCTATTTTTCAAATGTATATCAACCATGGTCAAGACATTAAAGATGCGCATTATGCATATGTAGTATATGGAGGTAAAGACGCTGAAACAAAAGTATTTAACAATATGCCATTAAATATTATTGAAAACTCAACAAACCTACAAGCTATAACTTGGGGTGATAATTACCTAGGAGCTTCTTTTTATAACCCTAATGCAACACTAAAAACTAAAGAAGGAGAAATAAGTGTATCGGCTCCTTGTGCGTTATTGCTCGAAAAAAATAATGGATATTATGAGTTATCACTTACCGATGCAGAGATGAATATAAATTTAAAATCAATAGAAGTTAAAACAACGTTACCAATTACAGGAGAACAAGTTTCTAAAGAAGGAAAATGGCATGTTGTTTCGGTTACAATGCCACAAGGAAAACTTTGTGGAAAGCCTACAACCGTAAAATTGAATTTCAATTAAAAAATTATGAAGCAGACTAAAATCATCTTTTTATTATTTACAATAATAGCAGTTAAAATTCAGGGTCAGGAAAAAGAGATTTCATATCCCTATACTTGGACAACAGAAACGAATCCCATAGTTAAGCACATATATGCTTGCGATCCTTCAGCAAAAGTATTTAAAGATGGTACTATATGGGTGTTTGCTTCTCATGATGCCGATACTGCTACTGGATATTGGAGTATGAAAGACTATCATACATTTTCAACCAAAGATTTGAAAACATGGACAGATCACGGAGTGGCGTTAAGTGTTGATGATATTTCTTGGGCTACATCTCATTTATGGGCTCCAGATGCTTGCGAACGAAATGGTAAATATTATATGTATGTTCCAGCAAATCATAAAATAGGTGTGTTTGTAAGCGATAAACCAGAAGGTCCCTATAAAGATGCATTAGGTAAGCCTTTGGTGCCTATTGATAATGCTATTGATCCCATGGTATTTATTGATGATGATAATCAAGCTTATTTATATTTTTCTCGTAAAGGAGAAGATTGCTTTGTTGTTAAGCTGAAAGAAAACATGACAGAAATTGATGGTGTTATTCATGAATTAACAAATTGGTCTATTCGTTCTACAATAGATGGTGATTATAACTTTGTAGAGGGGCCGTTTGTTCACAAATATAAAAACACGTATTATATGACATATCCAGCGAAGCTCTACAAACAAGGTGCTAAAGGAAATAAAGAAGGCGATGAGGTTATTTGTTATGCTACGAGTAATAGTCCTATGGGGCCGTTTGAGTACAAAGGTATTGTAGCAAATGAAAGTGGTGTGCATACCATTCATCAATCTGTTATTAAATTAAAAAACGACTATTATTTTTTCTACCACAATGGTGCTTTAGCTGAAAAAAACGGACATTCTGAATACAACAAATTTCGCAGAAGCATGTGTGTTAATAAGTTAATTCACAACAAAGATGGTTCATTAAAACTCGTAGAGCAAAAAGAGGCAATTTTTGATTAATAAACCATCCTTTATACCTTTTCCAAAAATCAATAAATGACATTTATAAACTATTTCACAGTCCTTTTAACAATTCTAATTTCAGTAACAAATAGTGCTGCACAAGTTCAAAATGAAACTTCAGGTAGCTATTGGAATTTAGAAAATGGCGTGCCAGAGAATTGGCAAGGTGAAAGATTAGAACTTTCAGATAAGAGATATAAAGTTGGTTTACATGCCGTAAAGTGGCTTTGGGAAAAAGGACGTGATGTTATGATTGAGAGTCCTCAAGGATCACAAGCTAGTTTTGAGGTAAAAAAGAAAGTATCTCAAAGTCTTTATAGTGATGAAAATGAGGGCGCATCCGCAACCGAAATTCGTGTAGGTGGTTTTATGGGCTGGATTTATAATGAAAAACCTATAGATGATTATTTACAAGTAGAGTTTGGACAGCATGAAAAGCCTGCCTATCAATTTTCGTTTTATCTCAATTTTTCTGGGTGGAGAGCTTGTTGGATACGTTTTTCAGAAATGGAAGTTTTAGAACATGTAGATCAGTTAGACTACATGAAATTTATAGCCCCTAAGAAACATGATTCGGGAATATTATATTTTGATAGAATTACCTTTAACGGAGAACCCATTCATGGGCGTAGTACGCCAGATCAGCAATTACCATTTATAAACCCACCAGTAAACCAAAATCATTGGGGAGGGCAGTGGTTTTGGGAAACAAATTTCAAGTATGATATTGCTTTGGAATCTGAAATAACCAAAGATGAAATTCAAGCCATAAACTTAATTGAAACCCGATTGTATGACATTGTAAAAGGTACTGTTCCTCATCAAGATGAAAATTGGTATTACAAAGATAATTTTGATGATTTACTAATAGTTCGTAATCCAGACGGAAGTGTTTCTGGTCGTCCTATCGTTTCTGCAGATGAATATAACGCCTTGTTAAATGATGTAAAACCATTACATCTTGCGCCGATTTTTATGGGATTGGCACGGGGTTATGCTTTGGCAGATGATGATCAAAGTAAAGAAATGTTTTTAGATTTATTTGATCATTTCGTAGATCAGGGTTACGATTATGGTAGTGCTACTGGTACGCAACATCATGTTGGTTACCAAATGGAAGGGATTCCAGAGTCTTTTTTATTAATGAAAGAAGCTCTTAAAAAATCTGGGAGAGCTCAAAAAGCATCACAAATTTTGGCATATTGGTACGGAACTGCAGAATCTAGAAAAGATATTTCAGTAAACGAATTGCAAGGCGTAGCCGATCTTTGGAATACTAAAGCAAAAGGCAGGTTAATTTCGGTTTTATTAATGGAAGATACTCCAGAGAAAGTGAGAGCTCTAAAAGCCCTTTCTCGTTTCTTTTCGAATTCACTTCAATATTCATCTGGTTTAGTAGGTGGTATTACCCCAGATCGATCTTTATTTCATCATGGCGGATTATATCCTGCATATATGACAGGTGCTTTAATGGGCATGGCTCCCGTAGTTTATGCGCTTTCTAATTCAACTTTTAAGATCGATGAACAAGCGACTCATAATATGGGACAATCCTTATTGTTAACGCGTATGTATTCCAATAAATACGACTGGCCAATAGGTTTGTCGGGACGCCAAGTTTTTGCTGGAAAAATGAGTCAGCGTGTTATTGATGCTTTTGGGTATGTGGCTAAGTCTGGAGGTGGAAAAAATAAAGTCAATAAAGAATTGGCTTCGGCTTATATGCGTTTAGCACAACCTTGGGAGAAAATGTATGGCGAATTCCAAAACATGGGAATTCAACCAGAGAAAGATCCAGAGGGGTTTCAAGTGGTTAACTATGCCTGTCTTGGTTTGCATCGAAGAGATGATTGGTTGGTAAGTATAAAAGGCTATTCTAAGTATGTTTGGTCTGGAGAAATTTATGCTCATGACAACCGTTGGGGGCGTTACATGAGTTATGGGAACTTACAGATTAATAATTCAGGAGATCCTATAAATGGGAAAAGTAGTGGATTTGTGCAAGATGGTTGGGATTGGAATCGATTTCCAGGTACCACCACCATACATTTACCTCTTGATAAATTATATTGTCCAGTATCAAGATTGATGTCCCGATCTGATGAAACTTTCTGTGGAAGCTCTTCCTTACTGCGAGTAAATGGCATCTTTGGAATGAAACTGCATGAAAATGAAACGCTTAAAAATTTCACGCCAGATCATCGTGCCAGAAAATCGGTGTTTTTTTTTAACGATTGTATTGTTGCTTTAGGAAGTAATATTGAAAATAGTAATACTGATTATTTAACTGAAACAACTCTTTTTCAGTTAGAAGCAGAAATAGATAATATAATACATATAGATGGGGCTCCACATACAAATTTATTTAAAATAAAATTAGATTCAAATGAAGCCCATAAAGTAATAGACAATAAAGGGAATATTTATTTTATTCCGAAAGGACAAAAATTGACTGTGGCTAGACAGAAACAATTTTCGAAACATAATAAGTCAGAACGTGATACAGAAGGTGTTTTTGGTGTTGCTTATTTAGATCATGGTAAGGCACCTAAAAAACAATCGTATGAATATGCTATTGTTGTAAATGGTAAAAGTTCTGGAAATACACCAAATTACAATGTTTTACAAAAAGATTATCACGCACATATTGTACATGATAATTTGACGGGAATTACTGGTTTTGTGTTATTTGAACCTGGTAATATTAAACATAATTTAGTTAGAAAAGTCAGTAAAGAATCTTTAGTAATGTGTAAAACTAAAGGAGACTCTTTAATAGTTTCACTATGTTCTCCAAGCATTAATTTGTCAAGTGATGCATCGTATAGTAACAAGCCAAGCGTTCCAGTTATTATTGAATTAGAATTAAAAGGAAAATGGCATTTAAAAGATGATAATTCCAGTTGTAAAATTAAGAGTGTTACAAGTGGGAAAACTGTTTTACAGTTTGAATGTGTTGATGGGAAAACGAATGAAGTTGAATTAATTAAACTAAATACTTAAATATGAAAATCGCGATTTTTTTTTAATAACAATACCGTTATATTCCTTTTTTTCGTGTAATTCCATAGAAGAAATAGATAGAGATAATTGGATAGTGGAGCAGCAAGCAGGTGGTAAAGTTGAGTTTGTAAATCATAAAATGGAAATATTTGATAAAAAAGGATGTACGGTTTGGTTCAAACATAAATTAGCAGCTCCTATTGTTATTGAATATGACGCTACTGTAATTGATAAGGAGGGGCCATTTGATAGAGTGTCTGATTTAAATTGTTTTTGGATGGCTAATGATCCAAAATCACCAAATGATTTTTTTAAACAGTCCAAAAAAAGAGCAGGAGTTTTTAAAAGTTATCATGAGTTAACACTTTATTATGTTGGCTTGGGAGGTCACGATAATACGAAAACGAGATTTAGGAAATATGATGGAAATCCTGACAGACCTTTGCTAAAAGAGCATGATTTGAGTGATAAAGAGTATTTGATTGTTCCAAACGTAAAAAACCATATTGTGATAACAGTTAATGAAAACGATGTTTCTTACCAACGAAATAATCAGGTTGTTTTTTCACTCCAGGACAAAACTCCTTATTTGGAAGGGTATTTTGGATTCAGATCGGTAGAGAACCATGTGTTGATTGAAAATTTTCGGATAAGAAAACCTTAGTCAAAAAATTGTTTTATTGATACTGCATTATGCGGATACTTTTACTATTATCAGTTATGAATAAACACCTTAATTGTATCCGTCCGGGCAACTACATTAGCTATTGGTCTTCATATTTCGTAGTGAATTCAATATCCTTGCCTTCTGCCCTTGCTTGAAGCACTATTTGTTGCATATGT
>NZ_JBHMFC010000041.1:0-2236 GCF_042427585.1 Mariniflexile ostreae
CTGGTTTCATAAGTGTGTAAAATTTAAAATTAATAAATAAAAAATCTCAGGCTAAATATTAACCTGAGATTTTAAAACTTACACACTTTATGAGATACTGCCAAGAAAAGCCAAAAAAAATGAAGTGACCCTAAAAAGTTGGACAACTAAACAAGAAAAAACCAAGTTTAGTTACTTGTTTTTTTGTAGAACATGATACCTAGTTTATCTCATTCGTTTATACTTACCAAAGGGACCCTATAAACTTCATTTGGGAAGTACGTCTTATATTACAACCCAAAATGGAAGCATAAGTCAACACGTGGAATACATAGCCTTTGGAGAGGTTTTGTTCGAGGAGCATAGCTCGAGTTTTTCAAGTCCATATTTGTTTAATGGGAAGGAGTTAGACCGGGAGACGAATTTGAGTTATTATGGGGCTAGGTACTTGGATATGAAGACTAGTTTGTGGTTGAGTGTGGATCCTTTGGCGGAGAGTTACGCACGATATAGCCCTTATTCTTTTGCTTCCAATAATCCAATTGGAAATCAAGAAGTTGACGGAAGGTGGTGGTTTAGTAAAAGTAAGAAGAACAACACACTACATTACGGGGCGAATACCGTTAGAGTAGCTGGAGCTTCTCAATATGCCTTTAAAATGTCTAGTGTTAAGGCGGTTCATAAAAAACAAACTGGTTGGGCATCTTATATCCCCATAATAGGCAATTGGCTTAACGGTTCTGCTATGGCACAAAAAGTGGAAGATCCTTCTATGAGTTTGGATAAAGGCGATGTGGCTTCACTATTTTTAGGAGCTTACTTTAAAGGCACTAGAAAGTTAATTGCTGCATCAGGAGCTCTTAAGGGAGGAGCGAAAATAGCTTTAGATATATCCGAAATTTCAACAAAACTTATGTCTCAAATAGCATCTTCTCCAGAATTAAAAGAGTCTTGGGTTGAATTAGCTGTTATGGAACATTTTGCTGGAGTTACAAGTGATGGTGGAAACGCCATAGGTACATTAAGCAATACCAAGGAGACCGATTATACCACAATGTTTAGATTTACCGAGGATTTTGTTGGCGAATTGCAAGGTACATATGGCAATCAATATGACTCTTTAAAAGAAACTTCTGGTATGAGCAGGGAGACTTATATTGAAAACAAAGTTCAAGGTCATATGCAACAAATGTTTGAGAACAAGAAAACAGAAATAACGAATAAAATAAATGAATAATCAATAGTTATGGAGAAAAATAATGGAAAAAATAATTTCGGTTTTATGGGTCTTTGGAGGAATGTCACGTTTATTGTGACAGTTATTATTGTAATTTTAGCTTTACTTTATAAATTAGAAATACTTAAGCCAAATTAAATTACAATCCAAAATGGAAGCATAAGTCAACACGTGGAATATATTGCTTTTGGAGAGATTTTGTTCGAGGAGCATAGCTCGAGTTTTTCAAGTCCATATTTGTTTAATGGGAAGGAACTCGATAGAGAGACGAACCTTAGCTATTATGGGGCTAGGTATTTGGATATGAAGACTAGTTTGTGGTTGAGTGTGGGTCCTTTGGCGGAGAAGTACCCGGGCGTTAGTCCGTATGTATATACATTCAATAATCCTATTAATTTTATTGATCCTGATGGTAGAGATGGTATCAGAGTTATAGATGTAAAGAATAAGACTATTACAATTCGAGCAAATTATTATGTTCAAACCGAAAGCAGATATAGTAAAAATAGGTCTAAAGGTTCAAGCGGTTATTCCTCAAAAGAGATTGCTTCAATGCAAAAGGATTATAATAAGTATTTAAACGGTCTTGGTGCTAGCGTAAATGAAGGTGAGTATAGTGGTTATAAAATTAATTTTGATTTACAGTTTAAAGAAGGTGGCTCTGTAGGCGCAAGTGAACAAAGTGCTCAAAACGATATGGTTGATGGGAATTCAATTGGGAATTCGTTTTCAAAATGGGACACAACACTTAAAAGGTTTGAAACAAAAGAAATTGACAATGGAGATGGAACTACAAGTACTTCGACTGTTGGAGGTGTTATACCAATTTAGTTATTAAATGTCGCATTAAAGGCATTTAATAACTAAATTGGTATAAGTCAATTGAAGCGGGCATTTTTGGGTTTTTAGTTATATACTAGTTTAGCCCCTTAATAGTTCGGAGTGATATTTTAAATTTGAAAACCCATATATTTGAGATATGAAATACAGGAAATGGACATTAGAACAGAAGTTAGAAAT
>NZ_JBHMFC010000042.1:0-75485 GCF_042427585.1 Mariniflexile ostreae
AAACCCCGTTTTTTGAGTGTTCGGCTCGTTATCGGGGTTTTGTTTTATCTAAAATACAACTTATTTGATTGATATGCAAGTGATTATTTACTTCTGAAAGTGCCGATTTAAAAAAAATAGGCTGCAATTACTTGCAACCCATTTTTATAAATAAACACTTAAAAATAGTTTAACTAAGATTTTAAAAATCGCTTATACCAAGGTTTTTTTACTGTGGTGTCCTCGTTATAGCCATAACCATAATTATAATTATAACTATAATGCTTGCTTTGGCCAGCATTATTTATAACGAAAACAATGTTGCGTAATTTTTTTTCGTCATGAAAATTCTTTGGTATTTCCAGTAAGTTCTTATCGGTATAATTCGCTTTAGCGACATATACCGTGGCGTCTGCGTGTTTGGAAATTAAAAGCGTATCTGTTACTAAAACTGTGGGTGCGGTATCAACAACAATAACATCATACTCAGATTCTAATTCCTTTAAAAGGGTTCCAAATCGGCCGTTACTTAATAAACTGGCAGGATTTGGAGGAATTGAACCGCCTAGCATAAGGTGTAAGTTACCTTGAACCGATTCATTTTTTATAATACAATCTTTTGCTGTAATACTAGGGTTAAACAAGTAGGATGTTAAACCTTTTTTGTCTTTTTCTAATTGAAAATACGTGTGAACTTGGGGGTTGCGGATATCTGCTCCTATAAGCAATACGCGTTTATTTAAACTAGAATAGGCTAGAGAAAGGTTTATAGCTGTAAAAGTTTTGCCTTCGCCTTTAATACTAGAGGTAACATATACGACCCTAGCTTTTTGTGTTTCGGTAGGGGGAAGGGTGTAGTTTATGTTGGTCATAAGCATACGAAAGGCTTCCGCAACCGTTGTTCTGGCGTCGGGATTTATAAAGAGTTCTCCGCCTTCAATAAAAGGGATTTCTGCCACTACGGGTATAGGTCTAATAATGGCTTCCACCTCTTGTCTGTTATGGATTTTGGTGTCGAGCATAAAAATCACATATAAGATTCCAAAAGGAATCAATAGACCTAGAATGATAGCGCCCAATAAAATAATTTTAGACTTAGGAGCCACCGGAATCGACGAGGTTAGGGCGTAATCTACTACTTTTATCGATGGGGCCGTTACGGCTAAGCTAATCGCCGCTTCTTCACGTTTTTGCAGTAAGATAAGATATAGGTTTTCTTTAATGCTTTGTTGACGTTCAATAGCGCGCAGTAATTGCTCTTTCTCTGGTAAGCTGGAAAATTGTGCGCCCACACGGCCTTTTTCACGTTGTAACTGCTGCAGTCCCATCTTTAATTGTTGGGCATATACGGTTACTGTCTGTTCTATATTCGCTTTGGCACTTGCAATTTGCACGTTTAATACCTTAACCGTTGGATTATTGGCTCCTGCACTGGAAAGTAGCTTTTCGCGTTCTAATAAGGTTTGATTGTATTCGGAAACCAAATCGTTGATAGCAGAGCTCTCCAAGCCTATATTGGCAGGTAGCAAATTATAGGGTGCATCATTCGTTAAGGTCTTTTTTAATAAATTTGAGAGTTCGATTTGGGTCTCTATACGAAATAGTTCTGCTTCAGAATCTGATTTTTTCTGTAAACTTATGCCTGCATCAGCTTCTATGTAGGAGAGGTTGTTATCTTGTTTAAAGCTCTTTTTGTTGCCTTCGATAGAATCGAGTTCTTCTGATAAGTAAATAAAACGCTCGTCGATAAAGTTTAAGGTACGTTTAGATACTAATTGACGGTCTTGAATCCCGTCGTTATTAAACTTATCGATAATTTCGTTAATAATAGCTTCCGATCGGGCTACACTTGCGCCTTTAAGGGAAATGGCTAAAATTTCGCTATTTTTATTAGTAGACTGTACTTCAATGTTTTTAGCCAAATCCATCACCGTTTGCTTAAAGGGCTTGATGTTTACCTTATACTTTTTAGTGTTGTCGTTGTTTTGGCTGGGATTGGTAATAACATAAAAAGGCAAGCCCGTAGTAGGCGTTGCCGTTACTTTACTTTGATTAAAGGTGTGGCCTTCGGCGTCGGTAATGTAAAACTGCGAGGCATCCCAACGTATGGCGTAGGTTTGGGCTTCGCTAAGCGTGTCTGCCGTTGCAGTATGGATTATTTTAAAAGGCGCTTCCCAAACAGGGGTTGTTTTAATATTGCCCTCCACTAGGTAGTCTACTTGTAAATCCAATGTTTCTACAACCTGACTAAGTAAGCGGTAAGATTTTAGAACTTCTATTTCGTTATCTAAATTTATTTTAGGTTTACCACTCAGCATGGACAAGGCATCTGCTCCAATGTTCAATTCTTTAGAGTCGTCGATGATTTTAATTTTAGCTTCGGTACTGTAAACCGTTGGCGTGTATTTCAAATACAGAAAAGCCATTAATACGGTTACCGTTACGGCCGCAATAAACCAAGGCCAAAACCGAAAATACTTTAATAAGATTTCTTTTATGTTTACATCCTCCTCATTAGGATCAAAAGATGTATTATGGTGTGCGTCTTGCATGTTTATTTCGAAATTAAAACAATAGAGGTTAAAATAACAGAGATTACTGAAATTAAGGTACCGGTATTTCCAACAAAGCCAGAACTCTTGACTTTAGGGCCATTCGGGTTTACCACAATAAAATCATTGGGCTGTATGTAATAATAGGGGCTATCAAACCAATCGCTTTTTGTTAGGTCGATGCGATGGGTATAGCGTT
Organism: Mariniflexile ostreae; assembly: GCF_042427585.1. Classification (NCBI taxonomy): domain Bacteria; kingdom Pseudomonadati; phylum Bacteroidota; class Flavobacteriia; order Flavobacteriales; family Flavobacteriaceae; genus Mariniflexile; species Mariniflexile ostreae. The sequence goes on from NZ_JBHMFC010000042.1 coordinate 2,731, forward strand.
TTCCATCGGTTTCTCTAATAATAAGAATGTCTTGTCGCTTTCCGTTTATGGTTAAATCTCCCGCATAACCCAAAGCTTGGGGCAAACTAATTTGTTGCTCAGTAAAATTATAGGTGCCAGGCCGCTGTACTTCTCCTAAAATGGTGACTTTAGCATTTAATAAGCGCACGCTTACTTTAGGCAAGATAAGGTGTCCTCCATCCTCAAGTTGGCTTTGTAGGGTTTCCTCTAGCTCTGCTGTGGTTTGTTTTCCAACCTGTAAGCGCCCGAGTACGGGAAAGGTTATTGTGCCATCAGCATCTACTAAATAGCCTTGAAGCTTTAATAATTCAATACTGGAAGTAGAATTGGTCGTTACAATCTGGACATTATATGGAAGTGCAGTTTCAGGCACTAATGCAGATACTTTAATATCTAAAACATCATTGGGTTGGATTCTAGGGGCGTGATACTGAACGTCTGTTTGTTTAAGGGCGTCTGCATCTTGAAAATACAAGACGTCTTTTTTATTGGCACACGACTGTAAGAGTACAAGTACTAGTGTTATATATATAATGGATTTTTTCATAATAGGTTATACATCAATAAAAGGATTAGGGTTTTATTTTGTTAAGCCTGCAAATTTAAGTTTTATGTAGGTATACAGCAACTTAACTTTCCATTTATTATAAAAAAAAGAATTTTCAAGGGACTGGTTAGTGTTTTTTCTCTCATAAAGCCTAAAGTTTTCATAAATATACCTGTCTGTATTTGGTTTTTAAGCGTTTTTGTTGTCTAGTAAGTATCTTGCTATGAGTGTATTGTGTATTATTTTGTGTTATAGAGCTAATTATTTGTGTAATAAGGCGCATAGTTGTTTTTTTTTATTTAAATTAAGAGCTTTATCTTTGTGGCATTATAAAAGTTGTTTAACTACATAATATAAAGAAAGATGAAAAAGATTACATTAGCAGCACTAAGTCTATTATTTACAACAGCACTTATTGCTCAAGAAAATTACAACCGTTGGTCTGTAGAAGCAGGTGCCAACATGACAAAGCCTTTTAAAGGCTACTCCAATGGGGCTTATGACGTTGCCATGGACGAATCTATAGGGGGAGAGTTTACAGCCCGTTATATGATAAACAGTAAGTTTGGTTTTCAGTTAGGCGGTTTTTATAGTGAGCTTAAACCTACTAATAGTTCATTGCCTTTCCAAACAGAATATTATGGTGCTCAAATTGAAGCCGTTGCGAACTTAGGAACACTTTTAGGTTTTAGAGAATGGACCCAACGTTTTAACGTTTTGGCTCATGCCGGTGGAGGTGTAAGTATTGTTAACCCCGTAAGTGGCTCTGTAAATGCATCGCCAAGTCCGTTATATGGTAATGGAAAAGCAGATTATACGCCAACTTTGGTGGTTGGTATTACCCCACAATTGCGCTTAAGCGACCGTGTAGCTTTATTTGCAGACGCCAGCTTCCAAGGAAACTGGAAACAAGATTACGCCTGGGATACCAATTCTAAAATTGGAAGCCGTTTTATTGAATCAGGTTTAGTTACTGTTTCTGCTGGTATTCAAGTGTATTTAGGTAAAAGTAAAAAACATGCCGACTGGGTAGATACCAATGTATACCTTCAAGATTTAGTAACTTTAGATAACCGTATCAAAGTAGTAGAAGCACAACAAAACGATTTTAATGACGATCTTGAGGTTACAAAAAGGACTTTAGCCGAAAACCAAGGTAAAGCGTTTGTAGACAACAACAATAATGGTGTTGACGATGCTACCGAGCAGTATATCGATGCACGCTTAGCAGACAATGAAAATGCAGCTGCAACAGCTAGAGGCTTGTTAAATAATGGTTACGTAAATGTGTACTTTAAATTTAACAGTGCAGAACCACAAACCTATTCATTAGGAGCGGTTAACTATTTAGTTAAGTATATGAGAGAAAATCCGTCGGCTAAAGCAGATTTAGTAGGCTATAGTGATGCGATTGGAAACGAGAGCTACAACAAGACATTATCAGAGCGTAGAGCTAAAAAAGTATATGATATTATTGTTGCTGCTGGTATCGCTTCAGACCGTCTATCTTATGAAGGTGGTGGTGTAGATAGTTCAGTAGAAAAGAGTTCAAAAGACGCCCGTCAATTGGTACGTCGTGTAACTTTCAAATTGAAATAATAAAATAATACCTCCATATTCTTTTTTAGAATACGTTGGGTATCATATAAACGGTCTTCTTTTAAAAAGGAGGCCGTTTTTTATTTAATATTTATACTGATTTTATAGCCTCTTTATTGTCATTCAAAAAAAGAATGATAAAGCACAAATAGAATGCGTTTGTCATTCCGACGTTAGGAGGAATCTCATGTTTATTTTGTTATTATTAAGATGCTTCGCTTTGCTCTGAATGGCACCTTGCTTTGCATGACATCGTGTTCTTCATTATAAAAAGAAATGCTTTTGTCATTCCGACGTTAGGAGGAATCTCATGTTTGTTTTGTTATTATTAAGATGCTTCGCTTTGCTCTGAATGACACCTTGCTTTGGATGACATCGTGTTCTTCATTATAAAAAGAAATGAGTTTGTCATTCAGAAGGAGGTACGACTGAAGAATCTAAGCTTGATTTAATGAGTTTTGTTATTATCGAGATTCTTCGCTTTGCTCTGAATGACATCGTTGTTCTGCATGACACCGTTATACTTCTTCATTTAAAAAACGCCATGATGGATTAAAGTCAGAAATCAATGTCTCTTTTTTGAGCCTACTCCATCCTTTTATTTGTTTTTCTCTTAAGATAGCATCATCGATGTTAAAAAAATGCTCATGATAAATGAGGTAAAAGCACCTGTATTTTGCGGTAAACGCTTTCGAAAAGGGAAGAGGATTGGCGTGGTAATAAAGCCTTTCCTTAAGATTATTGGTAACGCCAGTGTAAATAACAGATTTGGTTTTATTCGTTATAATATAAACGTAATAATTATGAGTGCCAATTGTTTTCATATTATAAAACTAGTAAAAAACTTACAATATAAACATTTTTTATTAGCGGAATATTACGAAGTGTTGTTGAAAGTTGAGATGCTTCAACTCCGATTATCATCGGAATGTTCTGCATGGCATCGTGCTTTGGATGACATCGTGTATTGATTGATATCGTTACTTTTATAAAATGCTTTTGTCATTCCGACGCTAGGAGGAATCTTATGTTTGTTCTGTTATTATTGAGATGCTTCGCTTTGCTCTGAATGACATCGTGCTTTGGATGACATCGTGTATTGATTGATATCGTTACTCTTATAGAATGCTTTTGTCATTCCGACGTTAGGAGGAATCTCATGTTTGTTTTGCTATTATTGAGATTCTTCGCTTTGCTCTGAATGACATCGTGCTCTGAATGACATCGTTGCTCTGCATGACACCTTGGTCTTAATGATAAACTGTTAAAGCACAAATAGAATGCTTCTGTCATTCAGAAGGAGGTACGACTGAAGAATCTAAGCTTGATTTAATGAGTTTTGTTATTATCGAGATTCTTCGCTTTGCTCTGAATGACATCGTGCTTTGGATGACATCGTGTATTGATTGATATCGTTACTCTTATAGAATGCTTTTGTCATTCCGACGCTAGGAGGAATCTAAGGTTTGTTTTTGTTATTATTGAGATGCTTCGCTTTGCTCTGAATGACATCGTGTACTGAATGACATCGTGTACTGAATGATATCGTTACTCTTATAGAATGCTTTTGTCATTCCGACGTTAGGAGGAATCTCATGTTTGTTTTGTTATTATTGAGATGCTTCGCTTTGCTCTGAATGACACCGTTGCTCTGAATGACATCGTTACTCTGAATGACATCGTTACTCTGAATGACATCGTTGTTCTGCATGGCATCGTGCTTTGAATGACACCGTTACTCTACACGACATTACGTTTAGCATGATAACGATGCGCTTTATTATATAAAAAATCGACCATTCATAACTATAAAAAAAGCGTCATGAAATTTCCCTAAATTTCATGACGCTTCCAGTATAACATTAAGCGTGTTATTTACCCATAAATGTTGAGTAAACGCTCCACAATACGTTCTGATGTTTTTCCGTCCCACATCGGTATCTGGCCGCCTTTTTTCCATTGGCCAGACAGTAAAATGTCTAGATATTTGCGGATGCTATCAGGATTGGTTCCTACCAATTCATTGGTGCCAAGCGTAATGGTTTCAGGACGTTCGGTGTTTTTACGTAAGGTTAAGCACGGAATTCCCATAACCGTGGTTTCTTCGGTAATGCCACCAGAGTCGGTTACTACCGCTTTAGCATGTTTAACTAAGTAATTAAATTCAAGATAGGAGAGGGGTTCTACATAGTGCAATCTAGCATCCGAAATTCCTAAATCCTGTAATACTTTGGCTGTTCTGGGGTGTACAGGAAATAAAACTGGATAATCGCCAGAACCTTCCATAATGGCTTGCATCATGGCTTTTAATTGTTCCGCTTCATCCACATTAGAGGGACGGTGCAGGGTTAAAACCAAGTATTTCCCAGACTCTAAATTAAAGTCAAATGTAGGAGCGATAAATTTATCTATATTAGAGAGCAACGTATCAATCATGGTGTTGCCCACAAAGTGGATGCGGTTATCAGCAACCCCTGCTTGTCGTAAATTGGTGTTAGCCAATTCAGATGTTGTAAAGAAATGATCGGAAATGGCATCGGTTAACATACGGTTAATTTCTTCGGGCATCGATAAATCGCCCGAACGGATTCCCGCTTCCACATGTACCACTTGGATGTTTAATTTTTTTGCTGTAATACTGCAGGCCATTGTAGAGGTTACGTCGCCTACTACTAATACCACATCACAGGGATGTGCGATTAATTCCTGTTCAAAACGCACCATAATATTGGCTGTTTGTTCGGCTTGGGTACCGCCACCAGCTTCTAAATTCGCATGGGGTTCAGGAATGCCCAATTGCTCAAAGAAAGACCCCGACATTTTTTTGTCGTAATGCTGCCCCGTGTGGACCAAACGGAAATCGATAGCTTTTCCATCCGTTTTAGCAGCGTTAATGGCTTTTATAATAGGAGCTATTTTTACAAAATTGGGACGTGCCCCAGCGATGATTGTGATTTTTAACATAATATCGTATTTAATTTGGGTTATACCTGTCATTTACATGACGTGTTATTTTATATATTCTGAAATGTATACTGATCGTTTTATAATGCTACTTGCTTTTTAATTCTTAGCAATAAAATATACTTAATACTTGTTACTCTTAACGCTAGTTATAATGTTTTTATTTTTGTCCATCAGAAGGAGGGGGTATCATGAAGCCTCTATTGATATTTGGGTCTTGTCATTCGGACCTTAGGAGGAATCTCATGTTTGTCCTGTTATTATCGAGATTCTTCGCTTTGTTCTGAATGACATCGTGCTTTGAATGACACCTTGCTTTGGATGACATCGTGTATTGATTGATATCGTTACTCTTATAGAATGCTTTTGTCATTCCGACGTTAGGAGGAATCTCATGTTTGTTCTGTTATTATTAAGATTCTTCGCTTTGCTCTGGATAACATCGTTGCTCTGAATGACATCGTGTTCTTATGAGTTTGTCATTCCGACGCTAGGAGGAATCTAAGGTTTGTTTTTGTTATTATCGAGATTCTTCGCTTTGCTCTGAATGACACCGTGCTCTGAATGACACTTTGCTCTGAATGACACCGTGCTCTGAATGACACCGTTACTCTGAATGACAACTCGCTTTCAATGACATCTTGCTCTAAATACCAACGCTATACCTTTCTTAAACAAGCTAACATTTTAGAAGCGATATTTTTACGATTAAAATCGATTAAAAGCGCTTTAGTGCCTTCTAGCTTTTCTTGATATACCTCTGGTCTAATGATTTTTAAAACGGCTTTTTGAAAATCTTCGGCATTCTCGGGTTCGTAGCATAAACCTGCATCATATTTTTCTATAATGCCTTTTGTTTCGCCTTCCAAGCCTAATAAAATCGGTTTTTCCATGGCGGCAGCTTCAAATATTTTAGACGGTATCACGGTTTTAAACGTATCACTTTTCTTTAAGTTTACCAAAGCCACATCCATTAAGCTTAAGTATTCTACAACTTCTTTTTTAGAAACCGAATCTACAAATACGGCATTTTGTAATTGCAAGTTTTTAGCCTGTTGCAAAAGATTTTTCTTTTCGGCACCATCCCCTATAAATAGAAAGCGAAGATCGGGATGAGAGGTTTCAAAGCTTTTAATAGCGTTTAACACAAAGTTTAAACCATGTGCCATGCCATGCGTACCAATATAAGCGAATACGAATTTACCTTGTAACCCGAGTCGATGTTCTAGAATGTGATGTCGCTTTTGAGGTACAAAAAGATCTAAATTCGCCCCATTTTTAAAAACCGATATTTTTAAAGGGTCGATACCTCTAGCAGTAATTTTTTCTTTAAAGGTATCTGTAACCACAACAATATGGTCGGCAGATAGATATAGTTTTTTTTCTAACCACTCAAAAACCCTTATGGCTCTATTGCGTTTCATCGCACCTACCGCAATAATCGATTCTGGCCACAAGTCGCGTACCTCAAACACCCATTTTGTTCTTTTAAAAAAGGACAGCATACGTCCAGAAACCGCCGTAAAAAATTGAGGTGAAGTGGCTACAATTAAATCGGTTTTGATAAACAAGCCGGCAAAAAATGCCATAACCGCAAAACTTATATAATCGAGTATGCGTTTTACAAAACCTTCATTGGCCGTAATATAACTCCATACACGAATTACCTTAATACCATCCATCGTTTCTGTCTGGTACAGTTTATTTTTGTAACCCTCATAAACTTTGCCTTTAGGGAAATTGGGTGCGCAGGTAATCACGGTTACGTTTACACCTTCTTTAACCCATTCTTTACAATGTTCATAGGTTCTGTTAGCAGGGGCATTTACTTCTGGTGGGAAGTTATCGGTAAGGAATAATAATTTCATAAAGGGCTTATTGTAAAGGTGTTTTGATGCTTAAATGTATATTTAATTTTTTGTGCGGAAACTAAGTTATTAAAGCCTTGGCTATATAAATAGTCTTGAGTGTCTAATACTGTTTCTTTTGGAAAGCGTATTTCAATGCTGTTGTTTAAAATAATAACCGTGTCTTTTATCTCATATGTTACTTCAGGATGCAAGTGCAAATGGCCTTGAACGACATCTTCTTTTTTGCCTCCCGTAAGGGTGTCGGATACCTGAATTGTCTGGTCTAAAACGCGTACTTCTCTTTTATGTGCAATACCCAAGCTTCTATAACCGTTATGTACGGCTAAAACCCGATCTTTAAAATCCTCTAGGATAGTTGTTTTTGCACGTTTGGCAACCCGAAAGCCACTCCATACTTGCGAGGAGTTTAAGTGGTTAACGGTAATTGTATTATGAGAGCACGTGGAACGTTCCAACTGGCGACGCTCATTTTTCTCATAAGTTGAAATGCCAGTATCTACAATGAGCGGTGTACCTTGGTTATAAACTAAAATCTGTAAGCTATCGGCGTGCGCATGGCCGGGTTGGTAGGCGGGGGCAATTTGCCCCACATCAAACAAGACTTCTAAAGGCGGGGTTTTTAATTTGCGATAACCCGATTCCTTTAAAGGTTGTGGTACGCTGCTTATCGCAAGACGTTTTGCGTAAGCATATATCGCTTCTGGGCTTGGAGTAATGTGTATGGTCGTGTCGTTAACCATGGGCAAAGCGCCGCCTTCAAACTGCATGGTTTGTAGCCAACCCAGCATGAGCGATGCTTTCTTTTTTAAAAGTGGGGCTAAGGCCTTATCTTTCCACGCCGCATTGGAAACCAAGTTGTAGCTATCTAAAACACGATGCAAGATGATGCTGTGGTACATGGGCGATAACTCATAATGCGCTCCATCGGGCAAAATTTGTTCCTCCAGCTGTTGTTTTAATAAGCGTTGGGCTTTCGCATACCACGTATCCTCTTGGAAATAATAGGCACCAAATAATAAACTAAAGGCATTTTCTAGTAAATGATTGGCTAGTAAATGGTATTCTAAAGTCTTGCTTAAACGGTTATAATCATCAAATAGCTGCTGATTAATGCGTGAATCGTTAATGGTATGCAGACTTAAAAATTTCACCCAATTAATCCCTCGTAACGAAATAGGGTAGGGTTCATACCCATCGCAATGGCTGTCTTTTTGGTCGCAAAAATTATTAATAAGCTGTAAACCCCTCTCTTTTGATATGCTTTCTTGATGCAGATAATCAAAATAGTTTAGGTTATAGGTCCATAATTTGCCATAGGTATTAAAATTCCAATCTATCTTATCGAACTGTTTTTCTAGATTTAGAAAATTAAATGTATGGGGTTCGGTAAAACTGTCCTGATACAGCAGGCCTTCTTTTAGTGTTAAAAAATTAGAGACACGGGCAGCTGTCTCTAATTTTGGTTTTAAAAAACGACCAAACAGCCTGTAGTATAATTGGTAGTATAACTGGATGAGTTTTACATGAACTAGGGTGTGATAATATGTGTTAAGTTTCTTAAGGTTCATTATTTTGAATTTTATCTAATTCACTAAATGCCATATCAATATTGTTATTTTTATATTTTTCTTTGAAAGCTCTCTTAGCATTATCAGCAACTTCATGATAATTGTTATATGAAAACTGAATATTATGAGAAAGATGATCTATATTGTCATAATAGAGTATGTTCTCTTTACCTACTGCTACAACAGCAGGAATTCGATATGCAAGAATAGGGATTTTCGAAAATATAAAATCAAGTAAAGAGTTAGGGTAACCTTCCACTCTTGAAGTAAAAAGTGCTAAATGGTATTTGTTTAAAATTTCTTGCATATTATCTTTAGCAAGCCAACCTTTATAAAAAATTAATTCATTAAGTTTTTCTCTGTTAATCAATTCTAAAAATTCATCTTTAAAAGCGCCAGTACCATATACATCTATTTTAAAATTCATTTCCTTAGGCAGTAGTTTGGCTACTTCAATTAAATCCGCTATACCCTTAGACTTTTCTATTCTAGAAACAAAAACTATGCGAAATACTTCACCAGCATTTGGTTTAAAGTAATGAAAAGTAAGTTTTTCGCTTTTTATTATGGTTTCGTTAGGTACCCAATTTTCTATTGTTTTTAATTTTTCAGCAGGAACACCTTTGGAAATAAAGAAATCTTTCCAATACTCACTTTGGCATATAACTTCTGAGGAGAAGCGTAAAGCATTTTTAATAAAGTATTTGTAAAAGGGATTTTCAAAATCATGGATTAAGTGTCCTGAGCGAGCGAATAATAATATCTTTTTTCTAAGGATTTTAGATAGAATAATAGAAGGTAATTTATCCAAATAAGAGTTTCCACCACTTAAAAATATAAATATAGTTTTTGCATTTTGAGATTTTAGTATTTTATATATGAAATAAAAGTTCCTACTTATAATGGTTGGTAATCGCTTGGAAACCTTAGTGACTGCGATATCTTTTAAGGTTGTGTCCAATTCAATAGCTTCAATACCTTCACTTACCATTTTATCTCTGAGACTCGTACTCGCGAAATAAACACCTCCATAATGACCGTTTTTTGGAAGTAAAAAAGAACCGATAAATAAAATTTGTTTTGACATAGCTGCTATTTCAATAAGGTAAGGTAAGCATTCACAATTTTATCCTTATCAAAAAGGGTTTTGGCTTTCTCTAGATTATTAAGTCCCATAATATTTCTTTCCTTTTCCGTTGTTTCTATGGCCTTTTCAAATGCGTTTTTAATGGATAGAGTGTTTGTAGAATCGCATAGAAAGCCATTCTCATTTTCTTTTACGAATATGGGGATATCCGAAACCTTTGTTACAATTACAGGTCTTCCTATCGTCATAGCTTCGGAAATTACATTTGGAAATCCTTCAAAATGACTTAAAAGTGCAATAAAGTCTGAGTTCTTGTATATATTCGCAATATCTGTAGAAGCCTCGTTTAAATGAATGACATCTTCTAGTTTGTATTCTTTTATTTTTTTAGAAACTTTGTTGTAATACGCTTTGCCTCCTTTAGTCTCTATACTGCCATACCAGTTAATAATAAGTTTTTTTTTGTGATTTTCGGTTAATAGGTTTATTCCTTCAACTAAGCCTTCTGTGTTTTTAACATTTCTATAGCTTGCAGGTACCGTTATTACTAATTTTTGGTTTTTAGGGATTGTAAGTGCCACCTCTCCCATAGTAGTGAAATTATAAATAACTGCACATTTTTTATTTCTTAACAGTGGGTTAGCTTTTTTTACCATATCTAAGTTTGCTTGAGAATTAGCAACAACATGATCGGAAAAGACATGAAACCATCTATAAAATCTAAGCTTAAATGAGGTTAGAATTTTGGGATTGGCACTTCTTTCTCCTACTACGAGTTTCCATTTTTTAAAGGGAAAACCCGCTACTGTACTGATAAAGTTGGCGCCCTCTAAAAATGAAATAATACCATTAAAATCACCGTCTCTGATAAAACGTCTCATTTTTATTAAACGTTTAAAGTAATTTGATTCAGGAATAAGTGTTATGCTTATTTGGGATTTAATTAAGTCCTGTTCGAAAAAATTATAATCATGATAAACAAGAAACTGAACTTCATGTCCTTTTTCCTTAAAACCCTTTGCCAGCTCTACCAACTGTCGCTGCGCTCCACCTGACCCTAAACTATCTATTACGCAAAGTATTTTCATAAAAATTTAATAAAAAAATAAACAACCAAAAGTCCCGAATAAATCATTGTATAAGTGCTAATGTTTTTTCGTATTTGTTTTTTAGAAAGTTTAGAAATTACATAGACAAAAAACATATAAATAATGGGATATACTGGTATCAAACGTCGTACAAGCATGTTAGCCGAACTTAAGAAAAGGAATATAATTGCAAAAAGCACCAAAGACTTTGTGAGAAAAGATAAGGTTTTATAATACTTATAATATTTTACCGATGTAAAAAATACAAACCCCCAAAACAATGGCGCTAATCCGGAAATAAACCCGATAACCCCTTGAATAAAAGTTTCAGACTTATTAATATCATTCCATGGTGGGAAAGGGCTTATTTGTGATATGACGACACTAGCTATTTGTTTAGCACCAATGGGGAGTTTGAAAATCATTTTCCCTACGCCTCCAGATTCATCGGCACTTGTGCTAGAGAGCTCATTATACCGTTCAAGAGTATCAGTTGAGTGTAGTATGTTTGCAATAAGTGAGGTAGAATATTTAGCGACACCTGCTAGCAACACTAAGCAAATTAGTGTGATATGGAGGCCTCGATACCTGCTTTTTTTTGCATTGTTATAAGTAAAAAGCAAAGGGAAGAATGAGAAAATCATACCATTTTCAAAACGAAATTCAAAAACTATTAATTGTAATATTAAAAGAATAAAAATTTTTTTAATAGAGAATTCTAGATGGACAATATATATGGCTATTGTAAACAATAGAGCTATATGTATGTCTCTCAGTATCCATGGTGAAAAAGATAAAATATATGCAAATAGTAAAAAATATAGTGTATATTTTAATGCAGTCTTCCTGTTTATATAAAACAATAATATTTTATATAAAAATAAATTAATAAGGATAGCAAAGAAAGATACATGAATACTTTGGAATAAAACTGAATTACCGTCTAAAAAGGAATTTGCAATAAGTGCCAGACTCCCAAAATAAAAATACGATGCTTCTTGTTCGTCATGAATTCTATCTATAAAACAGTCATAAAAGATTTCATATAAATTTGACTTCTTCCCTAGTTCATCTGCGACTTCATAAAAATGGAATTGGTCTGGATGTTTAAAAAACATCATATTACCATTTATGAAATCTAAATATGATAAAATTGCAATTAAAGTATAAATTAGAAATGCAGTATTAAATAGAGAGACTAAATTTTTCTTATCTTTTACGTCATTATTAGATAGCTGGTAAGAAATAGTAGTTCCTATTATATAAAAGAATAATAAAGAAATAACAATACCACTACTTCCTGTAAATAGAGCTGTTATTGCTATCAATAAAAAATTGAGTATTTTAATCATCATTTATTATAAATTCAGTGTCAAAATCGTTTTCTAAATTCGAGTTTGTTGATTAGTTTATTTATAACCAGCGTATTGCATATTAAAAATTCAAATCTAATATTAAGCAATTACTCAATAATATCAAATCTCTAATATATTTATTTAACACAACTTTGTATTAATTATCTAAACCTTAAATTGACCAAAGATTGTTGCTTTAGAGTAGAGATAATTAATAAGCAGTACAAGAAATAGGTGCTTAATTTTCAGCATTAATACTTACTATACTGATCCAGAATATTATGATTCTAGTTCAGAATAAGCGTACATAATCTTACCTGTACTCGTTAAATTTATCTTATCTAAAAAATTGATATTTAAATTTATATCACCTAACTCCGATTTAATTCTTTGAATAACAGCATCAAGTTCCAATTGATTGAAATTGTCTGATTTCACAATATTTAGTTGTAAATTTGATATTGTTTGTTGAATTAATTGAAAGTTTTTAATTCCTTTTTTATTAAAAAATAAAGTAGTGAAAAATTGACCATCTATTTTAGTTCCATCTTTTTTATGTATAACTCCTAAAGTTCTACCTGTAACAGAGTCTAATTTTAAAGAGCCAAACTCTAATTCGTCCCCTTTAATGGCTCGATCTCCTATCTTATATCGTAATAAAGGCATATAGAAATTATTAAGTGTTGTAACTACAATTTCTCCCTCTTCTCCTTTTTTTACGGGCTTATTATTTTCATCTAAAACCTCGATAAAAACATTGTCATATAGAACAAACATGCCCTTTTTATCTTTAATCTCACTTGCAATAGCAGAAACTTCTCTTGACCCATAGAAATTATAAACATGGGCATTATTAAAAGCTTTCTTGATTTCTTTTTTCATTTCAGGATAAAGAGGGCCTGTGGTGCAGTGTATGGCTGGTATGAAATTAATTTTAATATTATGTTTATTTATAAATTTTGAAATTTCATAAACTGAATGTACATAAGCTTTAATAAATTTTGGCTTTATCTCATTAAGACGATTTATATAATCTTGTATTATTTCGTCGCTAAGTACAAAAGTATTAAGGGTGGTTTTATTATGAAGGAATGATCTTAAATTAAAGCGAGTAGTTGTTTTGTACATGTCTCTTTCTGCTCCCCATAAATCGACTGACTCATCATAAATATGAACTCCGTTTTGATTTAAGGCAAGAAGATAATTGACAATGCCATGAAGTTTCTGTTCTTTTGTTTGAAAAAATGTGACGGGCTCTCCAGTAGAACCTCCAGAGGTGTTTTTAAGAACATCCCTCAATTTAAAAAAAGCAGGGCTAACTAAATCGGAAGTTTGGTTTCTGATAATTTCTTTGGTTAAAATTGGAATTCCCATAAAATCTGAATATGAAAAATCTTTGGTACTAAATTTAAATTTTTTGTAGTAATCAATGTTTTCAAAAGCAACTTCTAGTACACAAGATAGCTTATCGATTTGATAGTTCAAATTTCTTTTATCATCTACAGCGTTCCTCTTTTTTAAATTATTAAACAATGCTATCCTTTTGCGATATCGTATATTGTTATAAGTAAAAGCAATAATTTTTTTTATCATAAAATATTTTATTAAGTTTAACAAATACAAAAAGAGAGAATGTATCAACTCTATAGTATTTGCTGAAATTAGACACAAAACCATGTTAAATCACAACCTCTTGATTTGTAGTTTTTTATTCTAGAATAATCACTGTTTTTGTGTTTTTCATATAACATTTAGAATGTAACTAATAAGTTATTTATCTTTTAAAATCTCATCAAACATATCTTTCCATTGTTTTGCTATGTTTTCTGGAATAAATTTCTCCACATCCTTAATGGCGTTACAAGAAAGTTCTAATCTTAATTTTTCATCCTCTATTAGTGAAACTAATGCTTCTTCAAGCTTATTTAGATTTTGATTTTCTACCAAAATACCACTTTCACCGTCAGTCATAATTTCTCTTGGACCAGAAATGCAGTCAAAGCTTATGCAAGCACATCCCTGAGACATAGCCTCAATTAGAGCCATTGGTAGGCCTTCAAATTTAGAAGATAAAACAAATATTGAAGATTCTCTCATAACTGTGTCTATGTTTGGTTGAAATCCGATAAAATGAACACGATTTTCAACATTATTTTTTTTACATAATTCTAAAAGATAATCATAACTACTTGTGCTACCTGTTCCTGCAATTTCTAGAATCCATGAGGGATATTGTGTTGCAATTTTTCCCCAAACAAAAATTAAATTATCAAAACCTTTGCCTTCCCACCTATCTAAACTTCCAACGGCAAGAATATTTTTTCTACGTAGGTTCTGCTCTTTATAAATTGGAAAAGATAGTGGATTTTGAATAACGACTTTATTAGATAGCAACTTTCCAAGAATGTTATAGTCGTGTTGAGTTAGGATAGTTATCTTAGTTGCCAAACGATTAATCCAGAACCTCTGAATATATTTCGCAAACGCATGTTTCTGAATGACATGGTGTTTTTGTTTGTCATTCAGAGCAACGCGAAGAATCTTGTATGTTTTCATGGGTTCTTCATTCCGTTCCACTTCATTCAGAATGACATGGTGCTTTTGATTGTCATTAAGTTATTTTGTCATTCCGACAGCGGAGGAATCTCATGCGTTTAATAGATTCTTCAGTCGTACCTCCTTCTGAATGACATCGTGCTCTTATTTGTCATTCAGAGCAACGCGAAGAATCTTGTATGTTTTCATAGATTCTTCATTCCGTTCCACTTCATTCTGAATGACATGGTGCTTTTGATTGTCATTAGGTTATTTTGTCATTCCAACAGCGGAGGAATCTCATGTTATTCATAGATTCTTCATTCCGTTCCACTTCATTCTGAATGACATCCGTGCTTTTTTATAACACTTTGGATATTGATTATTTTGTCATTCCAACAGCGGAATAATCTCATGTTTTTCATAGATTCTTCAGTCGTACCTCCTTCTGAATGACATGGTGCTTTTGATTGTCATTCAGAGCAAAGCGAAGAATCTTGTGTTTAATAGATTCTTCATTTCGTTTCACTTCATTCTGAATGACATCCGTGCTTTTGATTGTCATTAGGTTATTTTGTCATTCCAACAGCGGAGGAATCTCATGCTTTTCATAGATTCTTCAGTCGTACCTCCTTCTGAATGACATCGTGTTTTTATTTGTCATTCAGAGCAAAGCGAAGAATCTTGTGTGTTTTCATAGATTCTTCAGTCGTGCCTCCTTCTGAATGACATCGTGCTCTTATTTGTCATTCAGAGCAACGCGAAGAATCTTGTATGTTTTCATGGGTTCTTCATTCCGTTTCACTCCATTCTGAATGACATGGTACTTTTGATTGTCATTAGGTTATTTTGTCATTCCGACAACGGAGGAATCTCATGTTTTCATGGATTCTTCAGTCGTACCTCCTTCTGAATGACATCGTGTTTTTATTTGTCATTCAGAGCAAAGCGAAGAATTTTGTGTTTTCATAGATTCTTCATTCCGTTTCACTTCATTCTGAATGACATGGTGCTTTTGATTGTCATTAGGTTATTTTGTCATTCCAACAGCGGAGGAATCTCATGCGTTTAATAGATTCTTCATTCCGTTTCACTTCATTCTGAATGACATCGTATGTTTTCATAGATTCTTCAGTCGTGCCTCCTTCTGAATGACATCGTGCTCTTATTTGTCATTCAGAGCAACGCGAAGAATCTTGTATGTTTTCATGGGTTCTTCATTCCGTTTCACTTCCTTCTGAATGACATCCGTGCTTTTGAGTGACATCGTGCTTTTTAAAAGCTAAAATTAAAAACGCGCTACCAGACTAATGTGTATTTTGGAATTCGATAATTTAAATGGAGTGTGTTCACTTTTACCATTGGCATAATTAAATTTTAAAAGACCAGAACGTGTTAAAATGCCAAACCCTAAGCCGTAGCCATAAAGTTTTTCTTTTGCATCGGTTAAGACGTTTTCAAAAGAGGCTAAGTCTGTAATGGAGTGTATGTATATGGTGTTGCTAAGCTGGAGCCTGTATTCTACATTTAATACACCATAAAGAGAGGCCAATATGCTGTTTTCTTCAAAGCCTCTAATGGAGTTGATGCCTCCAAAACGCAGCAGTTCGTTTTCAAAATAAGTGTCGGATGCCATGCTGGCGGCATTTAGCTTTACAAAAACACTGTTTTTAGCGTTCAGATTAAAAATCTTAAACGTATTTAAAGTCCATTGGAACTGTTTTTCAGGATGTGTTGTTGTTTTTCGTTCTCCAGTACCGGCTTCCGCATAAACGAAATGGTGTACCGGGAATAATAAATGCTGCTGCTGGGGGACTGTATATTGATATGAAAGTTTTAAGAAAACCGACTTATAGTCTGCGATGGCTGCTGTGGAGGTTTCTGTTAATAAGGTATTGGAGCTTACAGAAAATATTCCTGCAGCCACCTTGTGTTTAGGGTTTAATTGGTAGTTTAGGTTTACGGCTTGATGGGTCGTGGTATATGAGCTGTCTTTTTTAAAAATATTCAGCTCCAGATCTACCCCGATAGGGCTTCCAAATAAATATGGTAAGCTTAAATCGACTTTAAAGTTTTTTTGCTGACTTTGATCGCTTTTGTATTGCAATCCAAAACGCTCGCCATAATTCAGGTTATTAACCAAACTTAGGTTTACATAGCCATCAAACTCCAGCGTGTTACTGTCTTCATTAGTGCCAAATCCTAAAAACCCATCAAACCCATTACTGGCCGATTTTTCGATATACATATATAAGGTTGTAGAATCTTTAGAAAATAAGACCTCGGGCGGTTTTATTTCGTGGGCAAAGGCTAAGGAATTTAATTGTTCGGTTTTTTTCTGAATGGCTTTTAAACTGAATGTTTTGTTAGGCTTTATTTTTAGATAATGCTTTAAATAAGATTTTGGAAAGCGCTCGTAACCTTTAATGATGATATGATCCAGGTATCTTTTTTGGGATTCTGCTGTTATGATGATATGTGCTTTTAAATGGCCGCTATCTTGGATTGAAATGTTAGACAAGCGTAGTTTTGAAAACGGGGCGCCCTTATCTACTAATTTTGAATTGATAAAGGCTAAGGCCTCTTCCACATCTTGAAGGTTTAAAACAAAATAATCGTCGTGGACCTCTTGGGAAACAGATGTTAAGGTGGAGGTCTCGATTTTGTTTTTGGGGTAGTATATAGATATGGTGTGGTATTGGGTTTTTAATTGGATCTTGGTCTGGTATAGTGAGTCGTTAATGCGGGAAATGCTGTCGCGTCTGTTTTCGATATAGCCTATGGAATAAAGTTGGTCTTGGAAGGTTTTAATTTCGGAATGCAAGCCTTCATAATCACTATGGTATGTCGTGTAGCCTAAAGCATCGATAATTCGATTTTCAATACTGTTTTCACCTTCAATGATAAGTTGCAACTGTTGCCCCTTTACTTTAGTAGAAAAAAAGACGCTTAAAAAGGCCAGTATAAAAGCTGTTTTTCGCACTTAATTGTATTAAAATTTATAAAATAAACTCCCGAATCCAGAAAAAAACGTAAAGGTATTCTTTAAATAGGGCAGAAGGCTTATGTCCTACGAGCTGCTTCATTTTCCCTGTAAATCTAAAGGAAAAAGAACACTTGTGATATAATGTGTGATTTTTTTTTGAAAACTCTTAAAAATTAATGGATTAGGATTTGAATTATTCATTTTATTTTCTACCTTTGCAGCCCTCTTAAAAGAGGATTTTAAAATTTATATATAATATATATGCCAACAATTTCACAATTAGTAAGAACAGGAAGAACCAAAATAACCAAGAAGAGTAAATCGGTTGCTTTAGATTCTTGTCCGCAAAGACGTGGTGTGTGTACTCGTGTTTACACGACGACTCCTAAAAAACCTAACTCAGCAATGCGTAAGGTAGCAAGGGTTCGTTTAACGAACGGTAACGAGGTGAATGCATACATTGGCGGCGAAGGGCACAATCTACAAGAGCACTCGATAGTATTGGTTAGAGGTGGAAGGGTAAAAGATTTACCAGGAGTTAGATATCACATTGTACGTGGTGCATTAGACACAGCAGGTGTTAACGGCAGAACGCAACGTAGATCTAAGTATGGTGCTAAACGCCCTAAGAAGTAATTTAAAACTTTAAGAAGAAGACATGAGAAAAAAAGCAGCAAAAAAGAGACCGCTTTTGCCGGATCCACGTTTTAACGATCAGTTAGTAACTCGTTTCGTTAATATGATGATGTGGGATGGGAAAAAGTCTGTAGCTTTTAAAGTATTCTATGATGCTATTGACATTGTAGAATCAAAAAAGAGTGATGAAGAGAAAACAGCTTTAGATACATGGAAAGATGCTTTATCTAATGTGATGCCTCACGTAGAAGTACGTAGCCGTCGTGTTGGAGGTGCAACCTTCCAAATTCCAATGCAAATACGTCCAGACCGTAAAGTTTCTACCGCAATGAAATGGCTAATTAGCTATTCACGTAAGAGAAACGAGAAATCTATGGCGCAACGTTTGGCTTCAGAAATTTTAGCAGCAGCTAAAGAAGAAGGAGCAGCGGTTAAGAAAAGAGTGGATACTCATAAAATGGCCGAAGCAAATAAAGCATTCTCTCACTTTAGATTTTAATAATATATGGCAAGAGACTTAAAATTAACAAGAAATATAGGTATTGCTGCACATATTGATGCAGGAAAGACCACAACTACAGAACGTATTCTTTTTTATACCGGTGTAAACCATAAGGTAGGTGAAACTCACGAAGGGTCATCAACAATGGACTGGATGGAGCAAGAAGCAGAAAGAGGTATTACTATTACTTCTGCAGCAACAACTTGTGACTGGGTATTCCCTAAAGAAAACGGAGAACCAACAGAAGACGCAAAAAGTTATCACTTTAATATTATAGACACCCCTGGCCACGTTGATTTTACGGTAGAAGTAAACCGTTCTTTACGTGTGCTTGATGGTTTAGTGTTTTTATTCAGTGCGGTAGATGGTGTGGAACCACAATCGGAAACAAACTGGAGATTAGCCGATAATTATAAAGTGCCTAGAATTGGATTTGTTAACAAAATGGACCGTCAAGGGTCTAACTTTTTAGAAGTTAACAAACAAGTAAAAGAAATGTTAGGTTCTAATGCAGTGCCAATTGTATTGCCTATTGGAGATGAAGCAGACTTTAGAGGTGTTGTGGATCTCGTTAAGAATAGGGCGATTGAGTGGCATGATGAGAACTTTGGTTCTACTTTTGATGTTATTCCTATTCCGGAAGACATGAAAGAAGAAGTGCGCCAATACAGAGCGTTACTAATTGAAGAGGTAGCGAGTTACGACGAAAACTTATTAGAGAAATTCATGGAAGATGAAGACTCTATTACAGAAGACGAAGTACACGCAGCGCTAAGAGCAGCAGTAATGGATATGGCCATTATACCTATGGTATGTGGATCATCTTTCAAAAATAAAGGCGTTCAGTTTTTATTAGATGCTGTTTGTAGATACTTACCTTCTCCAATGGATAGAGAAAGTGTTATCGGTACAAATCCAGATACAGATAAAGAAGAAAGACGTAGACCAGACGTTAAAGAACCTTTTTCTGCTTTAGCATTTAAAATTGCTACCGATCCTTTTGTTGGTCGTTTAGCGTTTTTCCGTGCATACTCAGGACATTTAGATGCAGGATCTTATGTGTTGAACAACCGCTCTGGAAAAAAAGAACGTATTTCACGTATCTACCAAATGCACGCCAACAAACAAATTGCTCTAGATTATCTAGAAGCAGGTGATATTGGAGCAGCAGTAGGATTTAAAGATATTAAAACAGGAGATACTTTATCTGATGAAAAACACCCTATCGTTTTAGAATCTATGGATTTCCCAGACCCAGTAATTGGTATCGCTGTGGAGCCTAAGACTAAAGCAGATGTTGATAAATTAGGGATGGCATTATCTAAACTTGCAGAAGAGGATCCAACCTTTACAGCAAGAACAGATGAGGCTTCAGGACAGACTATTATTTCTGGAATGGGTGAGCTTCACTTAGATATTATTGTAGATCGTTTACGTCGTGAGTTTAAGGTTGAAGTAAACCAAGGACAACCACAAGTAGAGTACAAAGAGGCTGTTACACAAGTTGCAGATCACAGAGAGGTTTATAAAAAGCAATCTGGTGGACGTGGTAAATTTGCCGATATTGTATTTACTTTAGGGCCTGCAGACGAAGGTGTAACAGGATTACAGTTTGAGTCTATTATTAAAGGTGGTAACGTACCTAAAGAATTTATCCCTTCTATTGAAAAAGGATTTAAACTAGCGATGGCGAATGGTCCTCTAGCAGGATATGAGATTGACTCTATGAAAGTAACCTTGAAAGATGGATCTTATCACGATGTGGATTCCGATCAACTATCTTTCGAATTGGCTGCTAAAATAGGATTTAAAGCTGCTGCAAAAGCTGCAAAAGCGGTTATCATGGAGCCTATTATGAAACTTGAGGTGATTACTCCTGAAGAGAATATGGGTGATATTGTAGGCGATTTAAACCGTCGTCGTGGTCAAATGAGCGATATGGGCGATAGAGCTGGAGCAAAAACTGTAAAAGCAACGGTTCCTTTATCTGAAATGTTCGGATATGTTACCACACTAAGAACATTATCATCAGGCCGTGCAACGTCAACAATGGAGTTTTCACACTATGCTGAAACCCCTTCAAACATATCAGAAGAAGTTATTAAGGCTGCTAAAGGCATCGAATCGTAAATCTTAAGAAAATGAGTCAGAAAATCAGAATAAAATTAAAGTCTTACGATCACAGTTTAGTAGATAAATCTGCTGATAAGATTGTAAAAACTGTAAAGAGCACAGGTGCTGTGGTTACAGGTCCAATTCCTTTACCAACGCACAAGAAAATTTTTACTGTATTACGTTCTCCACACGTAAACAAGAAATCAAGAGAACAATTTCAATTAAGCTCTTACAAGCGTTTACTTGATATTTATTCTTCATCATCAAAAACGATTGATGCCTTGATGAAACTGGAATTACCAAGTGGCGTAGAAGTAGAGATTAAAGTATAAGTAAACCTCTGCGAATCCCGATAATTATCGGAAGACCCCTTAAAGTCGTTTTTTACTAACGAAGAAAAGCCGGTTAGATTCGCTAGAATACATGTCCTTAACTACGGTTAAGGAAAAACGGTAAAATGCATTTCAGGGACGAAAGGTATTTTTGTCCCTGATTTTTTTTAAAGCAAGTTGGATTAGGTTCCAACATATTAGTAATAACAAATAAATAATAATTATGTCTGGGTTAATTGGAAGAAAAATCGGTATGACCAGCATCTTTGATGAAAAAGGAAAAAACATTCCTTGTACAGTAATCGAAGCTGGACCATGTATCGTTACCCAAGTCAGAACTGAAGAGGTGGATGGCTATAATGCTATTCAACTTGGTTTCGATGACGCGACAGAAAAAAGTGCTACTAAAGCGGACATAGGTCACGCTAAAAAAGCAGGAACTTCTGTAAAACGCAAAATCGTTGAATTCAAAAGTTTTGATAAGGAGTACAAGTTAGGTGATGCAATCACTGTAGAGCACTTTGTAGAAGGTGAATTTGTTGACATCTCTGGAACCTCGAAAGGAAAAGGTTTCCAAGGTGTTGTAAAACGTCACGGTTTTGGTGGTGTAGGTCAAGCGACCCACGGGCAACACAACCGTTTGAGAGCGCCAGGTTCTATTGGTGCGGCTTCATATCCTGGAAGAGTATTTAAGGGTATGAAAATGGCAGGTAGAATGGGTAATGACTCGGTAAAAATTGAAAATTTAAGAGTTTTAAAAATAGTAGCAGATAAAAACCTACTAGTGGTTAAAGGGTGTGTACCTGGACACAAGAATTCTTATGTAATTATTAGAAAATAATGGAAGTAGCAGTTTTAGATATAAACGGAAAAGATACAGGTAGAAAGGCAGACCTTTCTAAGGATGTATTTGCTATTGAGCCTAATAATCACGCGGTGTATTTGGATGTTAAGCAATATTTAGCAAACCAAAGACAAGGAACTCACAAATCGAAAGAGAGAGCTGAGATTTCTGGAAGTACACGTAAGATTAAGAAGCAAAAAGGAACAGGTACGGCAAGAGCAGGTAGTATTAAGTCTGGTGTTTTTAAAGGGGGTGGCCGTATGTTCGGACCAAGACCAAGAAACTACAGTTTTAAACTTAATAAGAACTTAAAACGCTTAGCACGTAAATCGGCTTTAAGTATTAAAGCAGGAGAACAATCCATCACGATTCTAGAAGATTTTAACTTCGATACGGTAAAGACAAAAAACTTTACAGCAGTATTGAAAGCGTTAAACCTAGAAAACAAAAAAACATTATTTGTGTTGGGTGCCTCAAATAATAATGTATATTTGTCCTCACGTAATTTAAAAGGCTCTGACGTTATAACGGCTTCAGAATTAAGCACTTACAAAATTTTAAATGCGAACCAAGTCGTTCTTTTAGAAGGCGCTTTAGCAGGAATTGAAACAAACTTAAGTAAATAGAAACTCATGAGTATCTTAATTAAACCTATAATCACAGAAAAAGCAACAGCTAATAGCGAGTTGAGAAACTGCTATACTTTCTCAGTGAAACCAAAGGCGAACAAGGTAGAAATCAAAAAAGCGGTGGAAGCTGCTTATGGTGTTTCTGTTGAAAAAGTTCGTACTATAAATGTCCGTCCAGATAGAAAAACTAAGTTTACAAAAACTGGTATTCAACATGGTAAAACCAACGCCGTTAAGAAAGCGATGGTACAACTGGCGGAAGGTGAGATGATTGATTTATACAGTAACATGTAATTAAAGACAGATGTCAGTAAGAAAATTAAAACCAATCACACCAGGACAGCGATTTAGAGTAGTTAATGGATTTGACGCCATTACTACTGATAAGCCGGAGAAAAGTTTAATAGCTCCGATTAAAAAGTCTGGTGGTAGAAACAGTCAAGGAAAAATGACCATGCGCCATATTGGTGGTGGTCATAAAAAGAGGTATCGTGTTATCGACTTCAAAAGAGATAAAGCAGGAATCCCTGCTGAAGTAAAATCTATTGAGTACGATCCAAACAGAACCGCTTTTATAGCTTTATTAAATTATCAAGACGGCGAAAAAAGATACATCATTGCCCAAAATGGTTTACAAGTTGGACAAAATGTAGTATCAAGCAAAGAGAGTATTGCTCCAGAAGTTGGAAATGCTATGCCGCTTAGTCTTATTCCATTAGGAACTATTATATCTTGCGTAGAGTTACGTCCAGGACAAGGGGCTATTATGGCTCGTAGTGCTGGGTCTTTTGCTCAATTAATGGCAAGAGACGGTAAGTTTGCATCTATCAAGTTACCTTCAGGGGAAACACGATTGATACTTGTTACCTGTATGGCCACTATTGGTGTTGTATCTAACTCCGATCATCAGTTGTTAGTTGGAGGTAAAGCTGGTAGAACACGATGGTTAGGTAGACGTTCAAGAACGAGACCAGTTGCAATGAACCCTGTCGATCACCCAATGGGTGGTGGTGAAGGACGCGCTTCAGGTGGTCATCCACGTTCTAGAAACGGAATTCCAGCTAAAGGTTATAGAACCCGTTCTAAAAAGAATCCAACAAATAAATATATCGTAGAACGTAGAAAGAAATAAGACATGGCAAGATCATTAAAAAAGGGACCTTACGTTCATTATAAATTAGAGAAAAAAGTTGCTGTTAATGTTGAAACCAACAAAAAAAGCGTTATCAAAACCTGGTCTAGAGCCAGTATGATTACACCTGATTTTGTAGGACAAACCATAGCAGTGCACAATGGCCGTCAATTTGTGCCAGTATACGTTACTGAGAACATGGTAGGCCATAAACTTGGAGAATTTTCACCAACACGTTCATTCCGTGGGCATGCAGGTGCTAAAAATAAAGGTAAAAAATAGTAAGCAATGGGAAGTCGTAAAAAACAAATGGCAGACGCTATTAAGGAAGCAAAAAAAGAAATTGCTTTTGCAAAACTTAATAACTGTCCTACATCACCAAGAAAAATGCGTTTAGTAGCCGATTTAGTAAGAGGCGAACGCGTAGAGAAAGCGCTTAATATTTTAAAATTCAACCAAAAAGAAGCTTCTGGAAAATTAGAGAAATTGCTTTTATCGGCAATTGCCAACTGGCAATCTAAAAATGAAGAAGCTAGTCTTGAAGACGCTGAATTGATTGTTAAAGAGATTAGAGTGGATGGCGGATCTATGTTAAAAAGATTACGTCCAGCACCTCAAGGTCGCGCACATAGAATAAGAAAACGTTCTAACCACGTTACAATAGTAGTTGGAGCTAACAATAACACACAAAGCTAGGATAGAAGTATGGGACAAAAAACAAATCCAATCGGAAATCGCTTAGGAATTATCAGAGGATGGGAATCTAACTGGTATGGAGGAAATGATTATGGAGACAAGCTTGCCGAAGACGATAAAATTAGAAAATACGTTCACGCACGTTTATCTAAAGCCAGTGTTAGTAGAGTAATAATTGAAAGAACTTTAAAACTTGTAACCGTTACTATCACGACGGCTCGCCCAGGTATCATTATTGGTAAAGGTGGCCAAGAGGTAGACAAGTTAAAAGAAGAGCTTAAAAATATTACTGATAAAGAAGTTCAGATCAATATTTTTGAAATCAAAAGACCTGAACTAGATGCCTTTTTAGTAGGATCGAGTGTTGCTCGTCAAATTGAAAATAGAATTTCATACAGACGTGCCATTAAAATGGCAATTGCAGCTACGATGCGAATGAATGCAGAAGGGATCAAGATCCAGATTAGTGGTCGTTTAAACGGTGCTGAAATGGCACGTAGTGAACACTACAAAGAAGGACGTATTCCTTTATCAACCTTTAGAGCCGATATCGATTATGCACTTGTTGAGGCGCACACTACTTACGGTAGATTAGGTGTGAAAGTGTGGATCATGAAAGGTGAAGTGTATGGTAAAAGAGAACTTTCTCCACTTGTTGGATTGTCCAAGAAGCAAGGAAAAGGTGGACCGTCGAGAGATGGCAATTCCAAACCTCGTCGTAGAAAGTAATTTTTTATAAAGTAAGAAAAAAATGTTACAGCCTAGAAGAACAAAATTTCGTAAGCAGCAAAAAGGACGTATGAAAGGGATCTCTCAGAGAGGTCACCAACTTTCAAACGGTACTTTTGGAATAAAAGCGCTAGATTCAAATTTTTTAACGTCACGTCAGATAGAGGCAGCTCGTATCGCCGCGACCCGTTATATGAAAAGAGAAGGTCAACTTTGGATTAAAATATTTCCAGACAAGCCTATTACAAAAAAGCCTCTTGAAGTACGTATGGGTAAAGGTAAAGGAGCCGTTGAGTATTGGGTAGCCGTTGTAAAACCAGGAAGAGTATTATTTGAAATAGGAGGCGTGCCATTGGACGTTGCAAAAGAAGCATTGCGTCTAGCAGCACAAAAGCTACCTGTTAAAACTAAGTTTTTAATCGCTAGAGATTACGAAGCATAATTTATTTGATATTATGAAACAATCAGAAATTAAAGAATTATCTGTAGCTGAGTTACAAGAGAAACTTGGTGAGACAAAAAAGAGTTATTCAGATCTAAAATTAGCGCATGCAATATCTCCTTTAGAAAATCCAATCCAATTACGTTCTGCAAGAAGAAACGTAGCTAGAATTGCGACCGAATTAACTAAAAGAGAATTACAATAATTCTGCTGAAATGATGGAAACAAGAAATTTAAGAAAAGAACGTGTAGGAGTTGTTACTAGTAACAAAATGCAAAAATCGATAGTGGTTGCAGAGGTTAAAAAAGTAAAACACCCTATGTATGGTAAGTTCGTGTTGAAAACAAAAAAATATGTTGCACACGACGAAACGAACGACTGTAATGTTGGAGATACCGTAAAGATCATGGAAACAAGACCTTTAAGTAAATCTAAATGTTGGAGATTAGTTGAAATAATTGAAAGAGCTAAATAATTATGTTACAGCAAGAATCAAGATTAAAAGTCGCAGATAACACTGGAGCCAAGGAAGTTTTAACAATCCGGGTTCTAGGTGGTACTAAAAGAAGATATGCTTCTGTAGGAGACAAAATTGTTGTTTCAGTTAAAGATGCAACCCCTAATGGAAACATTAAAAAGGGTGCTGTTTCAACTGCAGTTGTAGTTCGTACAAAAAAAGAAGTGAGACGACCAGACGGATCCTATATCCGATTTGACGATAACGCTTGTGTCCTTTTAAATCCGCAAGGAGAAATGAGAGGAACACGTGTTTTTGGTCCTGTTGCTAGAGAACTTCGTGATAAACAATTCATGAAGATTGTATCATTAGCACCTGAAGTGCTTTAATACATTAATTTAAGATGACAAAGCTTAAAATAAAAACTGGAGATACCGTTAAAGTTATTGCCGGAGACCATAAAGGAGCCGAAGGTAAAGTACAAAAGGTGTTGAAAGAAAAGAATAAAGCGATTGTTGAGGGTGTAAACTTGGTTAAGAAACATACGAAACCAAGTGCGCAAAGTCCTCAAGGTGGAATCGTGGAAAAAGAAGCCGCTATTCATATATCTAACTTATCATTGTTAACTTCAAAAGGAGAAACAACACGTGTAGGATATAGAGTGGAAGGCGATAAGAAAGTAAGATTTTCAATAAAATCTAATGAAGTAATATAGTTATGGCATATACACCTAGACTTAAAGAAGAGTACAAAAGCAGAGTAATTGCAGCTCTTACAGACGAATTTGGTTATACTAACGTAATGCAAGTACCAAAACTAACTAAGATAGTAATATCTAAAGGGGTTGGAGCAGCAGTAGCAGACAAGAAACTTATCGACTATGCAGTGGAGGAGTTGGCAACTATATCCGGTCAAAAGGCTATATCTACCATATCTAAAAAAGACGTAGCATCATTCAAATTGCGTAAAGGCATGCCAATTGGGGCAAAAGTAACATTACGTGGAGAGAAAATGTACGATTTCTTAGATCGCTTAGTAACATCTGCATTACCACGTGTAAGAGATTTTAACGGGATAAAAGCGAAAGGATTTGACGGAAGAGGTAACTACAACTTAGGGGTTACCGAACAAATTATCTTTCCAGAGATAAATATTGATCAAGTTAATAAAATCTCAGGAATGGATATTACATTTGTAACATCTGCAGATACGGATAAAGAAGCAAAATCATTATTAACCGAATTAGGGTTACCTTTTCAAAAGAACTAAGATATGGCTAAAGAATCAATGAAAGCCCGTGAGGTGAAAAGATCTAAAACAGTAGCAAAATATGCTGAAAAACGCAAAGCTTTAAAAGAAGCTGGCGATTATGAAGCATTACAAAAGTTACCAAAAAACGCATCTCCAGTTCGTCAACACAACAGATGTAAATTAACAGGTAGACCTAGAGGATATATGAGAACGTTTGGACTTTCTCGTGTAACATTTAGAGAAATGGCTAATCAAGGTCTTATACCTGGAGTTAGAAAAGCAAGTTGGTAATATTATTTTAATAATCAGATTTAAGGTTCTATCCCGATAGTTTTCGGGATTGAAAACCAAAATCGCAAATCAATTCATTATGTACACAGATCCAATCGCGGATTATTTGACAAGAATTAGAAACGCAGTGCGTGCCAACCATAGAGTGGTTGAGATCCCTGCTTCTAATCTTAAAAAAGGAATCACTAAAATATTATTCGAACAAGGATATATTTTAAGTTACAAATTTGATGATTCTACAGTACAAGGCACTATCAAAATAGCGCTTAAGTACAATAAAGAAACCAAAGAACCAGTAATTAAGAAACTTCAAAGAATAAGTAAACCGGGCTTACGTAAGTATGCGGGTTCTACAGAATTACCAAGAATTCTTAATGGTTTAGGGATTGCTATCGTTTCAACTTCTCATGGAGTAATGACGGGCAAACAAGCCAAAAGAGACAACGTAGGTGGTGAAGTTTTATGTTACGTTTACTAATTTAAAAGCCGAAAAGAAATGTCAAGAATAGGAAATAGTCCAGTAGCCATTCCAGAAGGTGTAACAGTTAACGTTAAAGATAACGAAGTAACTGTAAAAGGAAAATTAGGAGAGTTAACACAAAATTTTAGCTCTATAGATATAAAGATTGAAGATGGCCAGGTGATTTTAGCACGTGCAGCTGATACAAAAGACCTGAAAGCAAAGCACGGACTTTATCGATCTCTTATAGATAACATGATACATGGTGTGTCTAAAGGATGGACAAAAGAGTTGGAGTTTGTTGGTGTAGGTTATAGAGCTTCGCACCAAGGACAAAAATTAGAATTAGCTTTAGGTTTTTCACATAATATCATTCTAGATGTCGCTCCTGAAGTGACTGTAGAAACCATATCTGAAAAAGGAAAGAACCCGATAGTAAAACTAACATCATTTGATAAACAACTTGTTGGTCAAATAGCGGCAAAAATCCGTGATTTTAGAAGACCAGAACCTTACAAAGGAAAAGGGATTAAGTTTGTTGGTGAGGTATTAAGAAGAAAAGCAGGTAAATCAGCTTAAAAGTATTTACGATTGTAAGTTTTTTTAGAACTACGAATTTTAATTGGTAAATCTATAAATCTTAAATCGTTAATCATAAATCGTAAATCGAAATGGCATTAACAAAAAATCAAAGAAGAACAAGAATAAAAAACAGAATTCGTAAGATAGTTTCTGGCACAGAAGCTAGACCTAGATTATCTGTTTTTAGAAGTAATAAAGAAATCTATGCTCAACTTGTAGATGATGTAACGGGTAAAACACTTGCTGCAGCATCTTCAAGAGACAAAGATATTAACACTGCAAAAGTTACTAAAGTTGAAGCAGCTGCACTAGTAGGGAAAGCCCTAGCGGAAAAAGCTTTAAAAGTAGGTGTGGAAACCATCTCTTTTGACAGAGGCGGCTATTTATATCACGGTAGAGTAAAATCATTAGCTGAAGGAGCTAGAGAAGCAGGACTAAAATTCTAAGAAATTATGTATCGAAAATATAAAAGCGCAGAGTTAGTTAAACCAAGTGGATTAGATCTTAAAGATCGTTTAGTTGGTGTACAAAGAGTTACCAAAGTAACTAAAGGTGGTAGAGCATTTGGTTTTTCGGCAATCGTAGTGGTTGGTGACGAAGCAGGTGTTGTAGGACAAGGTTTAGGGAAATCTAAAGACGTGGCCAGTGCCATTGCAAAAGGAATAGAAGATGCTAAGAAAAATTTAGTACGTATTCCTTTAAAAGGAAAAACAATACCTCACGAACAAAAGGGTAAATATGCAGGTGCACGAGTAAATATTATTCCTGCAGCTCCAGGTACCGGTGTTATCGCTGGTGGTGCTGTAAGAACTGTATTAGAGGCTGTTGGTGTACACGACGTATTATCAAAATCTCAAGGGTCTTCAAATCCTCATAACGTTGTAAAAGCAACATTCGATGCTTTACTTCAATTGAGAGATGCGAACGCTATTGCAAGAGATAGAGGTATTTCACTTGAACAAGTTTTTAACGCTTAATCATAAGACAGAAATGGCAAAAATTAAAGTAACAAAGGTTAAAAGCGCAATTAATCGTACGCTAAGACAAAAAAGAACTTTAGAAGCTCTTGGTCTTAAAAAGATTGGTCAAGTAAAAGAGCATGATGCTACACCAAATATTCTTGGTATGGTTGCTAAAGTTTCACATTTAGTTTCTGTTGAAGAAACAAAATAATATAAAACTGAAAATGGATTTAAGTAATTTAAAACCTGCAGAAGGTTCAGTAAAAAATCAAGGAAAAAGAGTAGGTAGAGGACAAGGTTCTGGAAAAGGTGGTACCGCAACACGTGGTCACAAAGGAGCTAAATCACGTTCTGGTTATTCTAAGAAACTAGGATTTGAAGGAGGGCAAATGCCACTTCAAAGACGTGTTCCTAAATTTGGTTTTACGAATATCAACCGTGTAGAATATCAAGGCATCAACCTAGATACTTTACAAGAATTGGTAGACGACAAGAAAATTGAAGATACAGTAAATTTTGAAACCTTATTTGCTCACCGTTTGGCTGGAAAAAACGATCTAATCAAAATATTAGGTAGAGGCGAATTAAAAGCAAAATTAAAAGTATCAGCTCATAAGTTTACTGCTTCAGCAAAAGCTGCTATAGAAGCTGCTGGAGGAGAAGCTGTAACGTTATAAGCCATATTATAAGTATGAAATTTATAGAATCGTTAAAGAATGTTTGGAAAATTGAGGAACTAAGAAACAGGATCATAGTTACTTTGGGGCTGCTTTTAGTGTATCGTTTTGGAGCACAAGTTACATTGCCAGGAATCGATGCCGCTCAATTAGGAGGTTTAGCTAGTAGTGCAGATGGAGGTTTATTAGGTCTTCTTAATGCCTTTACAGGTGGAGCCTTCGCTAAAGCATCAGTATTTGCTTTAGGTATTATGCCTTACATTTCTGCTTCTATTGTAGTACAGTTAATGGGAATAGCAATTCCTTATTTGCAAAAACTACAAAAAGAAGGGGCCAGCGGACAAAAGAAAATTAATCAAATAACACGCTGGTTAACTATAGCGATCTGTTTATTGCAGGCTCCTGGTTATTTAGCAAGTTTGCCTGCTTTAGGTATTCCGCAAAGTGCCTTTTTATTGGGCACAGGGGGTTTGTTTTATTTCTCTTCTGTAGTAATACTTGTAACAGGGTGTATTTTCGCCATGTGGTTAGGAGAAAAAATTACCGATAAAGGTATTGGTAATGGGATATCCTTATTAATTATGGTGGGTATTATTGCTACATTGCCTTTGGCATTTGTGCAAAATGCAGCGACTAGACTAGAAGGAAACAATGTTATGTTGATTCTTTTTGAACTGATTATTTGGTTTGTAATCATTCTTGCCGCTATCATGTTAGTGATGGGGGTTAGAAAAATTGCAGTTCAGTATGCAAGACGTACCGCTTCTGGCGGATATGAAAAAAGTGCAGCAGCAGGTTCAAGGCAATACATCCCTTTAAAACTTAATGCATCGGGTGTAATGCCTATCATCTTTGCTCAAGCAATCATGTTTGTTCCAGGCTTAATTGGAGGGTCTTCTTTTATGAAAGAGACTACCGCAGGAGCTTGGATGCAAACCAATTTCTCTGACATGTTTGGGTTTTGGTACAATCTTGTATTTGCTCTGTTAATTATTGTATTTACCTATTTTTATACAGCAATTACGGTGCCTACCAATAAAATGGCAGATGACTTAAAACGTAGTGGTGGCTTTATACCTGGTATTCGTCCAGGCTCTGAAACCTCAGAGTATTTAGATAAAATCATGTCTCAAATTACCTTACCAGGTTCTATATTTTTAGCGCTTTTGGCTGTGTTCCCAGCTTTTATTGTGAAACTTATGGATGTCCAACAAGGCTGGGCATTATTCTTCGGAGGTACCTCACTACTTATTATGGTTGGAGTTGCAATTGATACTATGCAACAGGTAAATTCATACTTGTTAAATAGACACTATGATGGTTTGATGAAGACTGGTAAAAATAGAAAAGCATTAGCTTAAATATTATACTATGGCAAAACAAGCAGCAATAGAGCAGGACGGAACAATTATTGAAGCATTATCAAATGCTATGTTTCGTGTTGAATTAGAAAACGGTCACATAGTGACAGCGCATATCTCTGGTAAAATGCGTATGCATTACATTAAATTGTTACCAGGGGATAAAGTGAAATTAGAAATGAGTCCTTATGATTTATCTAAGGCTAGAATAACTTATAGATACTAATATACGATGAAAGTTAGAGCATCCGTTAAAAAAAGAAGTGCAGATTGTAAAATCGTGCGTAGAAAAGGTAGACTTTACGTGATAAACAAAAAGAATCCTAGATTTAAACAAAGACAAGGGTAATTATGGCAAGAATTGCAGGTGTAGACATACCAAAAAACAAAAGAGGGGTTATTTCCTTAACTTATATCTATGGAATAGGTAAAAGTAGAGCAAAAGATATTTTAGCTGAAGCTAAAGTTGATGATAGTAAAAAAGTTCAAGATTGGACAGATGACGAAATTGGAAACATTCGTGAAGCTGTTGGAACTTTTAAAATCGAAGGTGAATTACGTTCTGAAACACAATTGAACATTAAGCGATTAATGGATATTGGATGTTACAGAGGTATTCGTCATAGATCGGGGCTTCCATTAAGAGGGCAACGTACTAAGAACAACTCTAGAACAAGAAAAGGTAGAAGAAAAACAGTTGCTAATAAGAAAAAGGTAACTAAATAATAATTAGTTTTTTAGTAATTAGACGTTGGAAGGAATCTGTTTGAAATTATAATGGTTTAGGATTCTAGCGACTATCACTAACAACTAAAAACTATAATACTATGGCAAAATCAAATACAAAAAGCGTCAAAAAACGTAAAGTTATTATTGACGCTGTTGGAGAGGCACATGTTACCGCTTCATTCAACAACATCATTATTTCATTAACCAACAAAAAAGGAGACGTTATTTCTTGGTCTTCTGCTGGTAAAATGGGATTTAGAGGTTCTAAGAAAAACACACCTTATGCTGCACAATTAGCCGCAGAAGATGCTGCAGGAGTAGCCTCAGAAGCTGGATTAAAAAAAGTAAAGGTTTATGTGAAAGGACCTGGAAATGGTAGAGAGTCTGCTATCCGCTCTATACATAATGCAGGTATTGAAGTAACAGAGATTATCGATGTTACCCCATTACCACATAATGGCTGTAGACCTCCAAAAAGAAGAAGAGTTTAGTAACATATATGTATTAAAAATTAATATCAACTGTTTTTACAGTTGATATTAATTTTTATGCGTAAATTTGCAAACTGAAAAAATAATTAACAAGTATCACAAAGAGAACAACGAGCATCGAAGGATAAGATTAAGACCTTAATTCATGATCACTCTTAAAAACAACAATTAAATGGCAAGATATACTGGTCCTAAAACTAAAATAGCCCGAAAATTCGGTGAAGCTATTTTTGGAGAAGATAAATCTTTTGAAAAAAGAAACTATCCTCCAGGTCAACACGGAGCGAACAAGCGTCGTGGAAAAAAATCTGAATATGCTATCCAATTAATGGAAAAGCAAAAAGCGAAATATACCTATGGTATCTTAGAGCGTCAATTCAGAACAATGTTTAAACGTGCAAGAACGGCTCCAGGTATTACTGGTGAAGTTTTATTACAACTTTGTGAGTCTAGACTAGACAACGTTGTATACCGTATGGGGATTTCACCATCTCGTAGCGGTGCAAGACAATTAGTATCGCACAGACACATTACCGTAAATGGCGAGTTGGTTAACATACCTTCTTACCAATTGCAAGCAGGTGATGTAGTAGCAGTAAGAGAAAAGTCAAAATCACTTGAGGCTATCAACAACTCTTTGTCAAACTCAAGTAAAGTGTATGAGTGGATCACTTGGAATGATGGAAGTAAGCAAGGAACTTTCGTTTCTGTTCCTGCAAGAATTCAAATTCCAGAAAACATAAACGAGCAATTCATCGTTGAATTATATTCTAAATAATAACTGATACAAATCACAAATATGGCAGTATTTAATTTTCAAAAGCCCGACAAGGTAATCATGATTGATTCTACCGATTTTGAAGGGAAATTCGAATTTAGACCTTTAGAACCAGGTTATGGTTTAACAGTAGGAAATGCTTTAAGAAGAGTTTTATTGTCTTCTTTGGAAGGATTCGCCATTACGTCAGTTAGAATTGAAGGTGTAGACCATGAGTTTTCTGCTATTGCAGGCGTCGTAGAAGATGTCACAGAAATTATCCTTAACTTAAAACAAGTTCGTTTTAAAAGACAAATTGAAGATATTGATAATGAATCTATTTCTATTTCAATATCTGGACAGGAAACGATTACTGCTGGCGATTTCCAAAAATTTATTTCAGGTTTCCAAGTGTTGAATACAGAAATGATTATCTGTAACTTAGACCCTAAAGTGAGTTTTAATATGGAAATTACCATTGAAAAAGGTAGAGGCTATGTTCCTGCAGAGGAAAATAAAAAAGCAGCTGCACCAATTGGTACTATTTTTACAGACTCTATTTATACGCCTATAAAAAACGTTAAATATAGTGTTGAGAATTATCGTGTTGAACAAAAAACAGATTATGAAAAACTGGTTTTTGAAATAATTACAGACGGTTCTATTACACCACAAGACGCTTTAACAGAAGCTGCTAAAACCTTAATTCACCACTTCATGCTATTCTCCGACGAGCGTATCACTTTAGAAGCTGATGAAATTGCACAAACTGAAACGTATGATGAGGAATCTCTACATATGCGCCAGTTGCTTAAAACAAAGCTCATCGATATGGATTTATCTGTTCGTGCGCTTAACTGTTTAAAAGCTGCAGAGGTAGATACATTAGGAGATTTAGTGTCTTTTAATAAAAATGATTTGATGAAATTTAGAAACTTCGGAAAAAAATCCCTTACAGAGCTAGAAGAGCTTGTACAGGTTAAAGGTTTAAATTTCGGAATGGATCTAAGCAAATACAAATTAGATAAAGACTAAGCTATTTAAACTTAAATAGAATAGGCTTATCAAAACAAATAAATATTAACGACTCATATTTTGCTCTCCGAATGGATCTGGTAGCAAGATGATGTCAAATTTAAAATGTCATGAGACACGGAAAAAAAGTAAACCATTTAGGTAGGCAAACTGCTCACAGAAAAGCAATGTTGGCAAATATGGCATGTTCATTAATTGAGCATAAACGTATAAACACTACTGTTGCAAAAGCAAAAGCTTTAAAACAATTTGTAGAGCCTATGATCACAAAGTCTAAAGTAGATACAACACATAGCAGAAGAATTGTGATGTCTCGTCTTAGACAAAAGGATGCCGTAATTGAATTGTTTAGAGATGTAGCACCAAAGGTTGGAGATCGACCAGGCGGTTACACTAGAATCATTAAACTTGGAAATCGTCTTGGTGATAATGCTGATATGGCTATGATAGAGCTTGTAGATTATAACGAAATCTATAATGCTAACAAACCAGAGAAGAAAACAACTAGAAGAAGTAGAAGAGCTGGTGCAAAACCAGCTGCTGCTCCAGTTGTAGATTCTAAAGAAGCAAAAGACGAAGAAGAATAAATGTTAATAAGCATTTAAAATATAAGGGATAAACTATTTTAGTTTATCCTTTTTTTTATGCAATTTTGTAAAACTTTATTTCTGTAACCCCTTAGCAAAGGTCTATACAGAAATCTCTTAAACTTATACATGAAATATCAAAAAAGACAAAAGGCCATTATTCTTTTAGCAGATGGCACTATTTTTCACGGTAAAGCTGTAGGCAATAAACAAGGGACAGCATTTGGCGAAGTATGTTTTAATACGGGCATGACGGGTTATCAGGAAATCCTTACAGATCCTTCGTATTATGGACAGTTAATGGTGGCTACCAATGCACATATAGGAAACTACGGAGTTAATCCAGATGAAATGGAATCGGATTCTATTAAGATTGCTGGACTTATTGTAAAAAACTTTAGTTACGAGTATTCTAGAGACGATTCAGATGGTTCTTTACAAGAATTTTTGGATAAATATAATATATTGGCCATTTCCGATGTAGATACGAGAGCTTTGGTAACCTATATTAGAGATCATGGAGCCATGAATGCTGTTATCTCAACCGATGTTGATCAGGTTGAGGAATTAAAAAAGCAGCTTGCACAAGTTCCTAAAATGGAAGGTTTAGAGTTGGCCTCTCAAGTGTCGACTAAAGAACCTTATTATTTCGGTAATGAAAACGCAACGTATAAAGTAGCTGCTTTAGACCTTGGAATAAAGAGAAATATTCTTAGAAATATCGCTAGTCGGGATGTGTATGTAAAAGTATTTCCATATAATGCTACATTTGAAGAATTGGAAGCGTTTAAACCAGATGGCTATTTTCTATCGAATGGTCCTGGAGATCCAGAGCCTCTAATGGATGCACAAGCTGTCGCTAAAGCGATATTAAAAAGAAACTTACCTTTGTTTGGTATTTGTTTAGGACACCAAATCATAGCTCTTGCGCATGGTGTATCAACTTATAAGATGCACAATGGACATAGAGGGATTAACCACCCTGTAAAAAACCTGATTACAGGAAAAGGAGAAATTACGTCTCAAAACCACGGGTTTGCTATTAATCGTGAAGAAACGGAAGCGCATCCAGATTTAGAAATCTCGCACGTGCATTTAAACGATAATACTGTTGCTGGATTAGTGGTTAAAGATAAAAATTGTTTTTCTGTACAATACCACCCAGAAGCCAGTCCTGGACCACACGATGCATCCTATCTTTTTGATCAATTTATTGAAAACTTAAAGAAAAGCTAATACGAGTATATCTAGTGCAATTCTTAGTGTTTTAAAGAAAAATGCTCACTAAAACGATGTAGGTAATATTTTGCTACTTTCTTCAAAAAAAGAGAGGAAAATAGGGGATTAAACCGTAAATTTGAAATAATAAAAGTTTAAAAATAAAGCCATTATGAGTATAATAATTAATGTCCATGCCAGACAAATTTTGGATTCAAGAGGAAATCCAACAGTAGAAGTAGATGTTATTACAGAAAACAACGTTTTAGGAAGAGCAGCAGTGCCTTCTGGAGCTTCTACAGGGGAACACGAAGCCGTTGAGTTACGAGATGGTGGAAAAGCATATATGGGCAAAGGCGTTTTAAAAGCCGTTGAAAATGTAAACAACATTATTGCAGAAGAATTATTAGGTGTTTCAATTTTCGAGCAAGGCTTGATTGATAAAATCATGATTGATTTAGATGGAACTCCAAATAAATCAAAATTGGGTGCTAACGCCATTTTAGGTGTGTCTTTAGCAGTGGCTAAAGCAGCAGCAAATGAATTGGGCTTGCCCTTGTACCGATATGTTGGTGGAGTATCTGCAAACACATTGCCTGTACCTATGATGAATATCATCAATGGTGGGTCGCATAGTGATGCACCTATTGCATTCCAAGAGTTCATGATTATGCCAGTAAAGGCTAAAAACTTTTCACATGCTATGCAAATGGGAACAGAGATTTTCCATAATCTTAAAAAAGTATTACATGATAGAGGTTTAAGCACAGCTGTAGGTGATGAAGGTGGTTTTGCACCAAATCTAGCAGGAGGAACAGAAGATGCTTTAGATTCTATTAAAGTAGCTGTTGAAAATGCAGGATATACGTTTGGAGATGAAATTATGGTGGCCTTGGATTGTGCTGCGGCAGAATTTTATGTCGATGGCAAATATGATTATAAAAAGTTTGAAGGCGATTCTGGTGTTATCAGAACAAGTGAAGAGCAAGCAGAATATTTAGCAGAATTAGCAGCCAAATACCCAATCATTTCTATTGAAGATGGTATGGATGAAAACGACTGGGATGGCTGGAAAGTATTAACCGAAAAAATTGGTGATAAAGTGCAATTAGTTGGAGATGACTTATTTGTTACTAATGTAGAGCGTTTATCACGTGGTATAGACACTAATATAGCAAACTCTATTCTTATTAAAGTTAATCAAATAGGAACTTTAACAGAAACGATTGCTGCTGTAAATATGGCGAAAAATGCTGGTTATACTTCGGTTATGTCACACCGCTCTGGTGAAACAGAAGATAATACCATTGCAGATTTAGCTGTTGCATTAAACTGTGGACAGATTAAAACGGGTTCTGCTTCACGTAGTGATCGTATGGCTAAATACAATCAATTGCTTCGTATAGAAGAAGAGTTAGGGGACACAGCTTACTACCCACAAGAAAAAGCATTCAAAATAAAATAGAAATTTCTGTTTTATTTTGAAAAAGGGACAATTAAATTTTTAATTGTCCTTTTTTTTATACCTTATTTTGTCAATACTTCAATTGTAGAATCCTTTTGATAGAATTATGTAAAAAATAAAGGTATATTTCGTAATTTAGCGTTCCGCATAATTTAAATAAAATTCAACACCTATGTCAAAAACAGCCACATTAGAAATTAATGGTCAAAAATATGAGTTTCCTTTAGTTAAAGGAACCGAAAATGAAGTAGCAATAGATATTTCTAACTTAAGAACTGTCACAGATGGAGTGATTACAATCGATCCTGGTTATAAAAATACGGGATCTTGTGAAAGTGCTATAACTTTTCTGGAAGGAGACAAAGGTATTTTAAGATACAGAGGGTATTCTATTGAAGAACTGGCGGAAAAAGCAGACTTTTTAGAAGTTGCTTATCTTTTAATATTTGGAGAACTTCCTACGAAAGTGCAGAATGATAAATTTCATGACGATATTAAAGCACAGTCTGTTGTAGATGAGGATATTAAAAAAATATTAGACGCCTTTCCAAGATCAGCTCATCCTATGGGCGTTATCGCATCTTTAACAAGTGCCTTAACAGCTTTTAATCCTTCCAGCGTTAATGTTAATTCGGAAGAAGAGATGTATAAGTCTGTGGTTAAAATTTTAGGGAAATTCCCTGTTTTAGTTGCTTGGACACTTCGTAAAAAACAAGGGTTACCATTGGATTATGGAGATGATTCTTTGGGATATGTGGAAAACATATTAAAAATGATGTTTAGACAGCCCAATTCATGCTATATTCAAAGTAAGATATTAGTTAATGCATTAGACAAGTTACTGATTTTACATGCCGATCATGAGCAAAATTGTTCAACTTCTACGGTTAGAATTGTAGGGTCATCACACGCTGGTTTATTTGCTTCTATCTCTTCCGGAATTTCTGCTTTATGGGGGCCACTTCATGGAGGTGCTAATCAAGCCGTTCTAGAAATGCTTGAAGCAATAAAAGAAGATGGTGGTGATACTAAAAAATATATGGAAAAAGCTAAGGACAAAGAAGATCCTTTCCGCTTAATGGGCTTTGGGCATCGTGTGTACAAGAACTTTGATCCACGTGCTAAAATTATTAAAAAGGCGGCCGATGAAGTTCTAGAAAGTTTGGGTATCAAGGACCCGGTTTTGGATATCGCAAAAGGGCTTGAAAAAGAAGCTTTGGAGGATCCGTACTTTGTAGATAGAAAATTATATCCAAATGTCGATTTTTATTCCGGAATTATTTATAGAGGCATGGGGATTCCAACAGATATGTTTACCGTAATGTTTGCTTTAGGGCGCTTACCAGGTTGGATAGCACAATGGAGAGAAATGCGCTTAAGAAAGGAGCCTATTGGAAGGCCAAGACAAATTTATATCGGTGCAACAGAAAGAAAGTTTGTAGATATTGAAGACAGAAAAGCTTAACATTTAATAAGAATAAAAAAAAGGCTTCATAATTAAAATTATGAAGCCTTTTTTACATTTAAACCATGACACTTCAACTTCATATTACCAGTGAAACAGCGCAATTAAAAGCTGTTGTTTTAGGAACAGCAGAAAGCAATGTTCCGATTCCTGAAATAAAGGACTGTTACGATCCCAAAAGTATAGAGCATCTTATTGCTGGTACTTACCCAAAAGAATCGGATATGGTTAAAGAGTTGGATGCTTTTGCTTCTGTACTAGAAAAATATGCTGTGGTGGTTTATAGACCAAAGGTGATAGAAGGCTGTAATCAGATTTTTTCTCGTGATATGGCTTTTGTGATTGAAGACAAGATAATTAGAGCTAATATTTTGCCCAATCGTATTAAAGAGGTTAAGGCCATCGATTATGTATGGAACCAGATAGATAAAGAAAACACGATTATTTTACCTGAAGCATGCCATGTTGAAGGAGGAGACGTGATAATATGGCATGATTATATTTTTGTTGGAACTTATTCGGGAGAAGATTACTCGCAATATATTACTGCTAGAACTAATATGGATGCGGTTATCGCATTACAAGAATTGTTTCCTAATAAAACAGTAAAGGCTTTCGAGTTACGAAAATCGAATACAGATCCTAAAGAAAATGCTTTACATCTAGACTGTTGCTTTCAGCCCATTGGAACTGATAAAGCAATTATTCATAAAGAAGGGTTTTTGATTACTCATGAATACGAATGGTTGGTCAATTTTTTTGGAAAAGACAATGTTTTTGAAATCACAAAGGAAGAAATGAGTGCAATGACTTGCAATGTATTCTCTATTTCAGAACAGGTTGTGGTATCCGAACAGCATTTTAAAAGATTAAACACATGGTTACGCAAACAAGGGTTTACCGTTGAAGAAGTGCCTTATGCAGAAATAGGAAAGCAAGGTGGTTTGTTACGCTGTACTACGATGCCCTTGGTTAGAGCGTGAGTTTAAATAAACTTTCACCTAAAAAAATAATGGTGGTTTGAAAAAAATAGAAACATGAAAAAAATAATTTATATCTTTTTTTTAACTTTATTATGGGGATGCGATAGTGAGCATGCTGGAGATTGTTTTCAAAAAGCGGGACATTTGGTGCAAAGCGAGGTTGATGTAGATTTTTTTGATAAAATAGTAGTTAACAGGAATGTGGAATTGGTTCTAAAGGAAGGTGCGAACCAAAAAGTAAGTATCGAAACAGGAAAAAACCTTTTTAATGATGTTGAAGTAAAGGTTGTTAATGGCGTCTTGGAACTAACGGATAATAATACCTGTAATTATGTTCGTGATTATAGTGCCACTAAAGTATATGTAACAGCTCCAAATATTACAGAAATAAGGAGCTCTTCTCAATATGATGTGAGCTCAGACGGCGTATTAACTTACCCGAACTTAAAGATATTGTCAGAAGATTTTTTTGCTCCAGGTTTTTTTACTATCGGCGATTTTAAATTGCAAATAGATAATACGAATTTTGATATTATATTTAACAACATCTCTGCTTGTTATGTCTCAGGCAAAACAGAGAATCTAAATATTGGTTTTTATGCGGGTACACCATCGCGTTTTGAAGGTGCAGATTTAATCGCTCAACATGTTACTATTTATACGCGAGCTTCCAATGATATTATAGTAAACCCACAATCAGAATTAAAAGGCACCATAACAGGAACTGGTGATGTGTTTTCTGTTACGATGCCTCCATTAGTAGATGTTGAAGTTCTTTATAAAGGACAATTAATTTTCAAGTAGCGCCATGGCTTGTTTTGCGATTTCAAGCTCTTCATTGGTTGGAATCACTAAAATTCCAACTTTAGCATTGTCTTTCTGTACCGCTTGTAGTGTGCTTGATCGTATCTTGTTTTTTTCTGAATCCATTTGAATACCTAAAAAATCCATGTCTTCGCAAACCATTTGACGGATTAGAGCAGCATTTTCTCCAATTCCAGCGGTAAACACAATAGCGTCCAATCCATTTAAAACAGCAGCGTAGCTACCAATATATTTTTTTATTCGGTAGGTATTCATTAAAAGTGCCAGCTCACATTCTTTATTTCCTTTTTCTGCCGCATCTATGATGTCTCTTAAATCACTAAAACCGGTAAGTCCCAACATACCACTCTTTTTTAACAGTAGGGTATTGATGTCGTTTACCTTATAATTTAATTTATCGGCTAGGTAGAAGATAACCGCGGGGTCTATATTACCAGAACGCGTACCCATTATTAAGCCGTCTAAGGGAGTGAAACCCATGGAGTGGTCTATGCTTTTTCCGTCTTTTACAGCGGTCATGCTGCAACCGTTTCCTAAATGAATGGTTATGATCTTCGAATCTTTTTTGCCTAAAAATTTAATAGCTTCTTGGGAAACGTATTTATGACTAATCCCATGAAAACCATAAACGCGAATATCATAAGTATCTAAAAACTCATTCGGAATGGCATATTTATAGGCATATTCCGGTATGGATTGATGGAAAGCAGTATCACAAACTATAACTTGTTTTGCGCTTTTAAAAACATCTTCTGCCACTTCAATACCTTCTAAATGTGCAGGATTATGTAAAGGCGCTAATTTAGATAAGTCGCGTATTCTTTCCTTAACCTCTTTAGTGATTTCGGTGGCTTTGCTAAAATATTTTCCACCATGAACTACCCGATGCCCTACAACAGCAATGTCGTCGGGAGAGTCTAAAACACCAGTGTTTTTATCGAACAATTGTTTTGCTAAAAGGTTTAGGCCTACTTTATGGTTTAAAATCTCAGATTGGAATTCAATAGTGTCTTTTTGGGACTTGAATTTGAAAAATGCATCTTTATAACCAATGCGCTCGATAAGCCCTGAGCATAAAATGCTGGCTTCTGGCATGGAAAATAATTGAAACTTTATAGAAGAGCTTCCTGAATTTAAAATTAATACTTGCATACTTATAATTCTTGTGCTTGAATAGCGGTTATAATTACCGTGCTGTAAATATCATCTGCAGTACAACCTCGGCTTAAATCGTTTACTGGCTTATTTAGTCCTTGTAAAACAGGGCCAATAGCCAAGGCACCTGTTTCTCTTTGTACGGCTTTGTAGGTGTTGTTTCCTGTATTTAAATCGGGGAAAATTAAAACACTTGCACGACCTGCAACTTCAGAATCTGGTAGTTTGCTTTTTCCGATACGCATATCTACTGCAGCATCATATTGGATAGGCCCTTCAATTTTAATATCTGGTGCTAATCTTTTTACAATCTGGGTCGCTTCCCTTACTTTTTCAACATCAGCACCTTTTCCAGAGGCTCCAGATGAATAAGATAGCATGGCTACTTTAGGCTCAATCCCAAAGTTGACTGTGGTTTGGGCTGAAGAAATAGCTATTTCTGCTAACTCTTCGGCATTTGGGTTAGGGTTAATGGCACAATCGCCAAACACCGATACTCTATCTTCCAAGCACATAAAGAATATAGACGACACAATGTTCACTCCTGGTTTTGTTTTTATAAACTGAAGAGCCGGCCTTAAAGTATGTTGTGTGGTATGAATAGCTCCAGACACCATGCCGTCTGCATGTCCTTTATAAATCATCATGGTTCCAAAATAGGAAACATCTTCCATCATATCTTTGGCCATTTGTAAGTTCACATCTTTATGTTTTCTTAATTCATAAAGGGTGTTGGCATAATCTTCAAAATAAGGAGATTCTTTTGGCGATACAATATTG
Organism: Mariniflexile ostreae; assembly: GCF_042427585.1. Taxonomy (NCBI): domain Bacteria; kingdom Pseudomonadati; phylum Bacteroidota; class Flavobacteriia; order Flavobacteriales; family Flavobacteriaceae; genus Mariniflexile; species Mariniflexile ostreae. The sequence goes on from NZ_JBHMFC010000042.1 coordinate 45,941, forward strand.
ACGTCTTCGATGTTTAAAGGAATGTCTAGGGTTTCAATACGTTCGGCAATCGTCTCTTTTTCACCAATAAGCGTAAGCTCTACAACCTGTGCACTTATTAATCGTGCAGCAGCACGTAAAACACGTTCGTCGTAACCTTCAGGCAGTACAATGTGTTTTTTGTTTTTTAACGCACGTTGCAGTAAGTTATACTGGAACATTCGAGGTGTGAAGCTTAAAGATTCAAAAGTGATTAAACGTTCTGATAGCTTGTCTGTGTCAACATGTTTTTCAAAAGTAGCGATAGATGTGGCAATTTTTTCAGTGTTTTCAGCGTAAATTTTCGATCTGATCTTACCAATATAATTGGTTACAAAATAGGTGCCTCCTTTTACACTAATAATGGGAACAATACTTGAAAGGCCTTCAATAAGCTTTAAAATAGGTTCTTCAGGGATAAGACCTCCAGTTAAAATAATACCAGAAATCTTGGGGTAATTTTTTGATATATTGGCTTGTAGTGCCCCAAGTATAATGTCGGCTCTATCTCCAGGCGTAATGACCAGTGAATTCTCTTTTAAATGAATAAGGTAGTTTCGAAGCTGCATGGCGCCCACACTAAAGTTCTCGGTTAGGTTATTTAGCATATCCTTACCAAATAATACAGTGCCATCTAGTAAATCGGTGATTTCCTTTACGGTTGGACTTGCTAAGCTCACAATTTTAGGAATAACAGTAATATCTGTTCCGTCTGTGATGCGCGCACTAAGCAGTTCTTTTAATTTGTCTACATCATCTGGATTTACTTTATTGGTCATAATAGAAAGGACGTCTACATCTTGTTTAAAAGTATCATGTGCCAATTGCACTCCTTCTACTATTTCTTTGAAACATTTTCGGTCTCCTTGTGTTACAATAATAACAGGTAAACCTAAGTTTTTTGAAATTAAGATATTAAGATCAAGCTCAATACTTGAATTATCATGAGAGAAATCGGTTCCTTCTAATAAAACAATGTCAAAACGTTCTTCTAAATATTTGTATTTTTTAATAATTTCATCAATAACCTCCCCAGACTTCCCTTTATTGTATAAGTCTAAAACTTCGTTTCTGGTAAACGCATAGGTGTTTTTATATTCAATATCTATCTCAAAATGTGAAAGTACCGTTCTAATATGGTTGTCCATTTCGCCAACTTCCAAATCATCAATAATGGGTCTGAAATAACCCACTTTAGCGGTTTTACCTAATAACATGCGCATTAAACCAAGGACCACAACAGATTTTCCACTATTGGGTTCGATGGTTGCAACATAAATTCCTTTACTCATTTTTGTTTGTTTTATAGAATTATAAAGATAGTTATTGAAAATTTTAAACCGAAATAACTAACTCATTTAATAAATTGATGTCACAAAATTAGTATGTTGCAGTTTATCTAAAGATGATTTTTGTCATGATTTTCGTTTAAAGTTGATACAACAAAATAGGTGGTTTAATTAGGAGGAAGTCAGTGTTCTAAACAAGGACTCCAAACTCGTGTTCTTTTGGTTAAGTTGAAGGATCTTCAATTGATTGTCATGAGCAAAATCAAAGACATAAGATCGCATGTCTTCTGCGGTTGAAAACGTGATTTCATAAACAAAACCATAGGTGTTTTTTACATTTTTAACTTTGGGTAATTTTAATAAAAAAGCATCTTCTACACGGTAATCAAATTCTACAACGACTATTTGCTCTTTTTCGTCCCGAAGATCTTTTAGATTTTTATCTGCAACAATCTCTCCTTTGTTGATAATGATCACACGGTCGCACATGGCTTCTACTTCTTGCATGATATGTGTTGATAAAAAAACAGTTTTGGTTTTTCCAAGGGATTTTATAAGTGTTCTAATATCCACTAATTGATTCGGATCCAATCCTGTTGTGGGTTCATCTAGAATTAAAACATCCGGATCGTGCAACAGTGCATTCGCCAAGCCTACACGTTGGCGATAGCCTTTAGAGAGTTGCTCTATTTTTTTATGGCACTCTGGTGTTAAGCCTGTAAGGGCGATAACCTCGTTTAAACGTGCTGTACTTATTTTGTAAATGGAGGCATTAAAAGCTAAGTACTCTTTAACATACATATCTAAATATAACGGATTATGTTCAGGCAGGTATCCAATACTTTTTTGAACTTCTTTTGTATGTGTTGCTATGTTGTGTCCATTAACTAGGGCAGAACCGCTGGAGGCAGGAATGTAAGTTGTTAGGATTTTCATCATAGTAGACTTCCCCGCACCATTTGGCCCTAGAAAACCAACAATCTCTGGGCGTTCAATTTTAAATGACACCTTATTTAAAGCGTTTTGCTTTCCGTAAAGTTTAGAAACACCCGTTACCTCTATTGACATGTTTAAAAATATTTGTTCAAAAATAATGATAATTTAATATAATGGAAGTTTTGCTGTAAATTCTTTATTTTTTTTAAATAATACGTAAATAACTTAATATACTATTTTGATTTGTTCAAATATTAACTACTTTAGCAGCCTGATAATGAAACATCGGTAATTTAAAGTTTTTGTTATACAAAAATAATACTATTTCAGCTGTTATATTGTTTGTCCCAAAAAAAGGATTAACTTTTTAAAAAAAAATCAGAGCACACATGAAAGTAACATTGAATAATACATATTTTAGCAACTTTTTTTATTTCTTTTTTAGCAAAGGAATCGAGACGTTGTATGTATAATTTATAAACATAAATTTTAATATGAGTCTCGATGAAAATCGGGACTTTTTTTATATGATCAAAACAGTAGCCATACAGGGAATTAAAGGGTCTTTTCATCATATTGTATCTTTGCAATATTTCGAAAACGATGTTGAAACGATTGAATGTTTAACGTTTGATGCCGTTGTAGAGTCATTGCTCTCGGGGGAAAGTGATGCCGTTATTATGGCATTGGAGAATTCTATTGCGGGTTCTATAATCCCTAATTATGCATTGCTTGATAAAAACAATTTGCATATTGTGGGCGAGCATTATCTCGATATCCAACATAATTTTATGGCCTTGCCAGGCCAAGGTATTGAGGATATTAAAGAGGTGTACTCGCATCCCATGGCGTTGTTGCAGTGTAAGGCCTTCTTTAAGCAGTATCCGCAAATTAAACTGGTTGAAGATAAGGATACAGCAGAAGTGTCGCAGCGTATCCAAGAAGGTCAGCTTAAAGGTGTTGGTGCGATTGCCAGTGTGATGGCAGCCGAAATATTTGAACTCGATATTTTAGCACATAGTATCCAAACCATTAAAAATAACGAAACCCGTTTTGTTATTGTAAAGAGAACAAAAACAGAGGGATTAGATAATGATATAAATAAAGCTTCGATAAAATTTGAGGCCAACCATAAGCGTGGGAGTTTGGCAGCTATATTGAATGTGCTGAGCGACTGTAAATTGAATTTAACTAAAATACAATCTTTACCCATTATCGAAACCCCATGGAAATATGCCTTTTTTGTGGACGTTACTTTCGAGTCGTATTCAGATTTTAAAAAAGCAAAGTCCCTTATAGAAATAATGGCCACGGGTCTAAAAGTTTTAGGTGAATATAAAAATGCCAAGTTATGATTGAAGTAGCAAATAGATTGCATACGGTGGAAGAGTATTATTTCTCAAAAAAACTGAGAGAAGTAAATTTGCTTATTGCTAATGGAAAACCCATTATTAATTTAGGCATTGGAAGTCCAGATTTGCCTCCACCACAGGAGGTGGTAGACGCTATTTCTAAGAGTTTGCTTGAAACGAATGCACATAAATATCAAAGTTATCAAGGCTTGCCAGCACTACGGGAGGCTATGGCCGCTTTTTATAATACGTACTTTCAGGTTACTTTAAATTCGGCTACAGATATTTTACCCTTAATGGGAAGCAAGGAAGGGATTATGCACATTTCTATGGCATACTTAAATGAAGGCGATAAAGTTTTAATTCCAAATCCAGGCTATCCCACGTATCAATCGGTAACGCGACTGTTAGGTGCAGAGCCCGTTTTTTATGAGTTGGACGAAAGTGAGAATTGGTTGCCAGATTTAGAGGCTTTAGAGAAATTGGACCTTAGCAAGGTGAAATTGATGTGGGTAAACTACCCCCATATGCCTACTGGAGCAAAAGCCACCAAAACGTTGTTTGAAGATTTAGTTGCTTTTGCTAAAAGACATCATATTTTAATAGTAAACGACAACCCTTATAGTTTTATACTTAATGATAGTCAAATAAGTATCTTAAGCATTGCAGGTGCAAAAGATGTGTGTTTGGAATTAAACTCCTTAAGTAAAACTTTTAACATGGCGGGATGGCGTGTCGGAATGGTCGTGGGAAGCAGTGCGCATATCGATAATATTTTAAAAGTAAAGAGTAATATGGATTCGGGTATGTTTTACGGGATCCAAAAAGGGGCAATTGAAGCTTTAAAGTGTTCGAAGTCGTGGTTTGAAAGCCTTAACGAAGTTTATAAAGAGCGTCGCGATTTGGTTTGGCAATTGGCAGAAGCTTTAAACTGTACTTATGACAAAAATGCATGTGGGCTTTTTGTTTGGGCAAAATTACCTCCTTCTATAGAAGCAGAAGCATTTATAGATACGGTGCTTAAAAACAATGATATTTTTATTACCCCTGGAACTATTTTTGGTAGTCAGGGAGAAGGGTTTATTCGCTTTTCTTTATGTGCAACAAGCGAAAGCTTAAGAGAAGCCATTTCTAGGGTGAAATAAATACAGATTGCAGTTGTAACACAGTAAACTGAAAAAATAAATACTAATTTAAAAGGCCTTTTTTTTTGGAGAGGGGCTAAAACGGAATGAAAAACATATATATTATAGGTGTTGGCTTAATAGGGGGCAGTCTTGCAATCGATATCAAAAAGCATAATCCAGAAGCGATTATACACGGTATTAGTAGGAAAGAGGCAACATTAGATCAAGCGTTGGCACTTAATTTAATTGATAAAAAAGCAACCCTGGAGGATCTCGTGCATGCCGATTTGGTTATTGTATCCATCCCAGTAGATGCTACCGTAAAATTATTACCTACTATCTTGGATAAAGTTCCAGACTCAGGACTCGTTATAGATGCAGGATCTACCAAAGAAGCCATTTGCAAAGTGGTAGAAAACCATCCAAAACGCAGAAACTTTCTAGCCATGCATCCTATTGCAGGTACAGAGTATTCTGGACCAAGTGCGGCAATAGCGGGTTTGTTTGTAGGTAAAACAAATATTATTTGTGAAGTTGAAAAAACGGCTTTTAAACTTCAGGAGCAAGCATTGAACCTATTTGCAGCTATTGGAATGCGCATTAGGTACATGAATCCGGAGTCTCACGATAAACATATTGCTTATGTGTCGCATTTATCACACATCAGTTCCTTTATGTTAGGTAAAACGGTTGTGGATAAGGAAAGAAATGAACGCGATATTTTCGATATGGCGGGTAGTGGCTTTGCTTCTACGGTTCGGTTGGCGAAAAGTTCACCAGAGATGTGGACACCTATTTTCCAACAAAATAAAACCAATGTTATTGAAACATTAAATGAATATATTAATAATCTTACACATTTTAAAACACTTATGGAGTCTGATGATTTCGAGGCTATTTTTAATGAGATGAGAAACACCAATCATATAAAAGAGATTTTAAACGGAATAAATTAATTATTAAACACCAAATTCTAAAAGCGTATGTTTGGAATTTGGTCCCGATAATTATCGGGATGAAATTTTATTAAAATTATGGAAAACAAGAAAGAAATGAGAACTTGGTTAGATGATTTAAACTTAAGTCATCCATTGGTTATTGCAGGTCCTTGCAGTGCAGAAACAGAAGAGCAAGTTTTAAAAATAGCGCACGAGCTAAAAGGCACAGATGTTAGTTATTTTAGAGCAGGTATTTGGAAACCAAGAACACGACCAGGTATGTTTGAAGGGGTTGGAGCTCTAGGTTTAAAATGGTTGCAAAAGGTTAAGGAAGAGACCGGAATGAAAATTTGTACGGAAGTTGCAAATGCAGCACATGTAAAATTAGCTTTAGAGCATGATGTTGATATGTTATGGATTGGTGCACGTTCTACAGTTAGTCCTTTTATCATGCAAGAAATTGCAGATGCTTTAGAAGGTACCGATAAACCCGTGTTAGTTAAAAACCCAGTAAACCCAGATTTATCCCTATGGTTAGGAGGTATTGAGCGGATTTATAAATCAGGTGTAAAAAACATAGGAGCTATCCATAGAGGGTTTTCAACTTATGAAAAAACAAAATACCGTAATATTCCAGAGTGGCAATTGGCTATTGAATTTCAAAATAGATTTCCAGACATTCCTTTAATTAATGACCCATCTCATATTACAGGGAATAGAGATATGATTTTCGATGTGTCGCAAACTGCGTTAGATTTGAATTTCGATGGCTTGATGATTGAAACCCATTACGATCCAGAAAATGCTTGGAGTGATGCTGCACAACAGGTAACCCCATCTAGTTTGATAGAAATCATGAAGGATTTGAAAATTAGAAAAGAATCTGATACTGAAGAGGAGTATAATAGAACATTGAATAACCTAAGAACTCAAATTGATGTGATAGACAATCAAATCATTGAGCTTTTAGGGAAACGAATGAAATCGGCCGATGGCATCGGATTGCTTAAAAAACAAAAGAATGTATCTGTTTTACAATCTAAGCGTTGGAATGAAATTTTAGGTAAAATGGTATGGGAAGGTGAGCAGCGCGGTTTAAGTGAAGAATTTATTTTGAAAATGTTCAAAGCTATTCATCAAGAATCCATTAATCATCAAGAAAAAATTATTAAAGGATAATAATTATAAAACAACATTATAAAAAGCCCTATGACAATAGGGCTTTTTTTATTGATTTGAAGCAGTAGGGGGTAATTTAATGTTCTAATCCCCTAATTTGTTTTAAGTGAATTTAGGGCATAAAAAAAGCTGTCTTAAAAGACAGCCTATTTTGTTTAAAATGCTAAAAGATGTAAATTAAACAACTTTTACATTTACCGCATTCAGTCCTTTTTTGCCTTCTTGTAAGTCAAATTCAACGATATCGCCTTCACGAACTTCGTCGATCAATCCAGAAATGTGAACAAAATGTTCTTTGTTGGAGCCTTCTTCAACAATGAATCCAAAACCTTTGGCATCATTGAAGAATTTTACTGTTCCTTTACTCATACTTAATAAATATTAAATTAATTTTAGTTACACCAAATCGTGGTGCGCAACAAATTTAAGTATTTTTTTGGTTTGTAGGTAAGAGTTTCGTGTAAAAATTGAAAATAAAAAAAACCTATTAAATTGATTTTGAAATACTTTAACCTTTTGGAAGCTATAGCATGGTCTTTGGATTGCTTTTCCGTTTTTGGTATTTACATAGGTGCTTTCAAAAATATCAAGTAATTTGTTGGAGCAGGAATAGGATATCTGATAGAAACGTTCACTTCTTCAGCAATCTAGAGCATCTTCAGTGCGGGTAACAGGCAAGGTAAACAAAACTGACTATGACATACTGATCCGAATAATAAACTCGTTCTACTTAAAACACTAATTCAAGTATTTTCAAACGGTTCAAAAACCATAATATGGGGTCTCGAACATATTCAATGAATGGTATGTTAAAAACCTGCTATGAAATAAAATCTTCCAGAACAGTTGTGGTCTAACTAAAAAAAGTTGATAACTTGCTACAATCACAAGCTTATACGTGTTCATAATATAACGTTGTTCATCTTGAATTTAATATTCCTTAATAAATTTTATTCTATTAAGGAATATTAAATTGAGAAATGCATTGCCGTGCCTGGTATTTGCACTCCTTATTGTTTTACTAATTTAAAAGTTTTGGTTTCTCCATTACTGGTTACTTTGGCATAATAAATACCGGTAATAAACTCGCTTATATCTAATTGAGTTTGTTTATTGTTCAGTACTACTGTTTTAATTTTTCTGCCAAGACTATTGTAAAATTCAATTTCTGTGTTTTTTGAAGGCTTTTGGGCTAAATCAATAGTAATACTGTTTTTGGCAGGATTAGGAAACAGCTTAACTTCATTGTTTTCTTTTGGAAATGAAGCCGTTAAAACTGCTTTTTTACTAGAAGTGCAGCTAGGTGCAGTAGCACTATTACTAAAATAAATAGAAAAATTTCCAGTTTTAGATACCATTACAAAATTGGCACCATCTTTAGTGACCCAATAATCGCCGTCCAGTCCAGTAATTCCCGAACCTGATATTGTAACTTCTGGTTGTGGCGTATTGAATTGCGCAGTACTTAAAGGTTTTAAATCGATATAATAAGAAGGATTGCCATTATTGGTATTCATTGCAAAAACGTACAAACCATTATGTTGAGACGACCAGTTGATGGTGAGTTTAGAGATATTGGACAGGTTCGGACCACTGGTTCCCAATACATGTGTATGGTTAAACTCTATGCCATCAAAAGCTGGCAATACATTTTCTAAAGGTGCACCAAAGGAACAGCTTTCGCCACTGCCATTGGCAGTGGCAGTTGTAAAGGTTATCTTGTTCAAATTAATATTACCGCCATTAATGGTGATACGCAAAACCTTATTGTTTCCTCCCGAAATAGCAACATTGTTAAGGGTTACCGTCTGCCAGTTTTGCCATCCATTGGTATTTGGAATACTTACCGTTCCCAAATTAGATTGGTTTAAAGAAACTCCTATAGATTTAGTAGAAGCAGAATTACTGGCCACTCTAAAATTAATGTTATAATACCCAGATGAAGTGGCGCCTATGGTGTACTCTAACCATTCCCCATTTTGAGTCCAGCCGATATTATAGCCACCTCCAGCGTCTGTTGTGCTTTGAATATCAACGCCATCATTTCTATATTGTCCGCCGTTATTAGTAGCGTCAGCATCATTATATGCAACACCTTGTCCTCCATTGTCATAATCTTCTGCTTCAATAACTCCTGGAATACTGAAGTTTTTAAACGGTGTTTGTGGGTTTCCGCCACCGTCGCTGTTGTCGTTCCAGTTTTTAATAATATCTTTGACAAATGTACCCGTAGCTGTTAAATTATTATTAATTAACCCCGTAACGCCCGTATTAGCTGCCACAACAGAGGCGCCTTCAGCTTTGTCACTTATAGACCAATTAGCATGACTTATCCCATTAGAACGTAAAAAATCCATCCAAATGTTTGTTTCGGCAATATCGGCATTACCATCACCAGAAGCTTCAACAGCTCCCCATTCCGTTACAAATAAAGCAATGCCATTATTCATTGCTGCACTTGCTTTATTCCTTAAGGACTGCTTATGTGTGCCTGCATAAAAATGAAGGGTGTATGCAATGTTAGGTTTATTTATAGGGTCATTTGAAGCCTCTTCTACTTCCTGAGAATAAAAGCGAGTTCCTACAACAATTAAGTTGTCTGGGTCTTTTAATCGAATTGCATCTATAACTGCTTCCGCATAAGATTTTATTACTGGCCAAGACGTGTTTATGGGTTCGTTATAAACTTCATAGATAATATTGTCATAGCTACCATACAAATCTGCCATTTCTGAAAAAAAGGTAATGGCTTGCGATTGGTACTGCTCGGCATTATGGGAATGAAAATCTATAATAACATAAATACCGGCTGCAATTGCTGCATCAACCACAGCTTTAACTTTGTTTTTTTCTTGTGTTGGATTAGATAAGTAGCCCCCATAATTTTCTACACCCATAGAGGCTCTTATTATATCCGTTTTCCAATCTGTTGCCAAATGGCTTACGGTCTGTGCATTGTAGAACTTTGCACCTTCACTATAATTGCTCCAGAACAATACGTTTCCGGCAAGACTTATAGATAGATTGTTTTTGTTAACTACTTTGTTGCCCTGAACCCGTAACCTTCCATGCTCCTGAACAATAGATTGTGCATAGGACGTAGTGAACATTAAGAGCGCTAAAACTAAAAATAAGTTTTTAGTAAATTTGAAATAGAAATAAGGTTTTCTCTGATTATTTTTTGTTTGTTTCATAATGAGTGGATGAAATAAATAATTGTTTTAAATATATTCTTTAAAATTACTTAAAAAATTCAACAGGCATAGTATTAAACCTACATTATTTGTAATTAATTTCGTCGCTTGGGGTTTGTTTCAAGTGAATATAAAAATTGAAATGGGTTTGTGTTAGCTTGAATTTTTATAATGTAAAATGGAGGCTTTTACAAGTTTTAAATGAAATGAAAGATGGTTTATGATGAAAGAGAAAGCCAGTATTTAGTAGATATCATAAAACATCAACCTACATCCACTAGATTTTTAAGGATTGATATTTAATGAATTACAGCTTATGATGGTGCGTTTTTAATTCGGAAAGTTAAAGCGTACTAATACGTAGTGAGCAACCAAGCTGTACATGTTAAAAGTTGAGACATAATTAATAATCAAGGGGCCTTAATCGGCATTTTGGGCAGAAAGTCTACACCGTATTTAGCGATAAAAATAGTGTAAATTAAAATAGTCAGTCTGGCATTAAATGGCATTGGTTTTCTAATAAAACCGCATTAGAACATTCGTGTAGCGATTCGCGTGTAAAACTTTAAAGGTTTTTGCAGTCGAGAATCAAATTAATAAGTTAGAACTAAAAGCTATTCGATCACATCATGTAAACTTTACTCATAATAAAGCTAGGAAATGGATGTCGATAAAATCCGCGCAGAATCTACAGGACATGTCCACGAAATTTGAATTTGTTTAGAAGTGTGTCAAATATTATCGCAAGCTCATATTATGGTTTATTTTAGAATGTAGCTCAAATTAAGAAGCCTATCAAATTAATTTGATAGGCTTTAATCTTGTAATTGTTAAAGTATAAAACTTAGATTACTTTTACGTTTACCGCATTCAGTCCTTTTTTGCCTTCTTGTAAGTCAAATTCAACGTTATCGCCTTCACGAACTTCGTCAATCAATCCAGAAATGTGAACAAAATGTTCTTTGTTGGAGCCTTCTTCAACAATGAATCCAAAACCTTTGGCATCATTGAAGAACTTTACTGTTCCTTTACTCATACTTATAAATATTAAATTAATTTTAGCTTACATCAAATACGTGATGCATAACAAATCTAAGTGTTTTTTAGTTTATAAGCATAACTTTTAGTTAATTATTAAAAATAAAAAAAGCCTATCAAATTGATTTGATAGGCTTTAACTTTGTAATTGTTAAAGTATATATCTTAGATTACTTTTACGTTTACGGCGTTTAATCCTTTTCTACCTTCTTGTAGATCGAATTCAACAGCATCACCTTCACGAATTTCATCGATAAGTCCTGAAATGTGTACGAAATGTTCTTTGTTGTTGTCATCTTCAACGATGAATCCAAAACCTTTAGAGTCGTTGAAAAATTTTACTGTACCTTTACTCATTGTATGTTTATTATAATAATTAAGCGACAAAGGTAATAAAATAATGATCGCTTTTCGGTTTTTATTGAAAAAATATAATATTTTTTAAGTTGTAATTAACGCAGCACCAGTTTTTTAATAATTTGTTTGCCTAATTCTTCGTTTAACATGTCGATAATCTTTTGTTTTCCATAGGTTAATTCTTCTCGAAGCACACTGGAACTTAATTGAATATACAGGGTTTCCCCTTCCAACTTTACTGCCGTAGTGTAATTATTAACACCATTGCCCATTAATTTACCCCAAGCATCTTCTACGTTTATTTTGTCTAAACCTTTTTCCAGTCTATTGGTTTCTACAAATTCTTTAAGTGCGTCGCTAATGCTAATGTGTTCGTTGTTGCGTTTTGCCATAATATGTTTTAAGTACTGAATTTAATTGTTTTCTTCGGTATAGCTAAAGATTAATATTGAAATATCGATTTATAAACATAGCGTTATAGTGAAAATTTCAATTTATTTACAATTCACTAGAAAAAAAGAAGCTAGTATATTTTCTTAGTAATAACGCTAGTTTTCGCTTTATTGCAAGTTAGTGTTTTTGAGAACGGCCTTACAGATTTTATGGGAATGATATTTTACAGCTTAAAGATTTCATAAGATTGATGCACTTGTTTAACGGCATTTTCAGTACGGTCTGCATGGGTGTCACTAATAAATATTTGTCCAAAATTTTCATCGTCTACCAATTTAATGATTTGGGAAACACGTTGTTCATCCAACTTATCAAAAATATCATCTAGCAATAAAATGGGGTTAACATGGCTTTGAGTTTTTATAAAGTCAAATTGAGCCAATTTTAAAGCGATTAAAAAAGATTTTTGTTGGCCCTGACTTCCAAATTTTTTGATGGGATGGGTATCGATATTAAAATGTAAATCATCTTTATGGATGCCCACACTGGTATATTGTAAGGCTTTATCTTTATTTATACTGTTTTTTAATAATTGGTCTAATGTGTTTTCAAATAATTGACTTTCGTAAGCTAATTCCACAGCATCTTTACCATTACTTATGGTTTTATATCGGGATTTAAAAATAGGGATAAAGGTTTTTAAAAAAGCATCCCGTTTCTCGAATATTTTAGTGCCATAATCGGTTAGTTGATCATTGTAAACGTCTAAAGTATCTTTATTAAAGGTATGGTTTAATGCGAAATACTTTAAAAGGGCATTACGTTGGGCCAGTATTTTGTTATAGCGTATTAGGTGTTCTAAATAACTCTTATCGCTTTGCGAAATTACGGTATCTATAAACTTACGCCGTGTATCGCTACCTTCGATAATCAAGTCGCGATCTGCAGGCGAAATAATAACCAAAGGCAATAAACCGATATGTTCACTAAATCTCTCATAGGCCTTCCCGTTTCGTTTAATTACTTTTTTCTGTCCGCGTTTTAAACTAATAACAAGTTTTTCGGGATTGTTGTCTTTAATATAGTCGCCATTTACTACAAAAAAGTCCTCATCGTGCTTTATATTTTGTGAGGCTATGGGATTAAAATAGCTTTTTCCAAAAGAAAGATGATAAATCGCATCCAGTACATTGGTTTTCCCGATACCATTATTACCGACGATGCAATTTATTTTTTCATTGAAAATAAATGATTTACTATCAAAATTCTTATAATTGAGTAACGAAAGGGCTTTTAAAATCATAGAAAAACAACTTAAAGGGCAATAGGAGCACACGCTCTTGAAAAGGAAGTGCAAATTATTGAAAATTATCAAATAATAGGCGCTTAGTTAAGAAGAATATTATATTTTTGCGGCGCATTAACACAAAAATTATGGCAACTTATAATAAGCGTGGTTCTAAACCAAAAACTAAAGTAGAGAAAGAGCAAAATATCGAGGAAGGTTCTACTACCGCAGAGGTTTTCAATACTCTTGATGAAACAGCGTCTAAAACAGAACTTTTTGTTGAAAAAAACCAAAAGTATATTTTTATCATCATTGGTGTAGTAGCAGTAGTGGTTTTAGGGTATTTGGGTTATAAGGAATTTATAGCAAAACCAAAACAAATGGAAGCTATGAACGATATGTTCCAAGCTCAAAAATATTTTGATGAAGCAGTAAATGGTGTGGAAAAAGACTCCTTGTACAATTTGGCTCTTAACGGAGGTGAAGGAAAATTTGGGATGTTAGATATTATTGAGGAATATAGTGGTACACCTGCAGCCAATATGGCTACATATTATGCTGGTACAGCTTACTTAAGATTAAAGGATTATAAAAATGCCGTAACGTATTTAAATGATTTTAAAAGTGACGATGAAATATTGGCGCCTTTAGCAACAGGAAATATTGGTGATGCTTTTGTGCAATTAAACCAGCCAGAAGACGCTTTGGAGTATTACGAAAAAGCAGCCAAAATGCGTAATAATGAATATACAACGCCTATGTATCTCTATAAAGCGGGCGCTACAGCTTTAGAGTTGGGTAAAGCAGATAAGGCATTATCTTATTTTAAAAAAATAAAAGAAGAGTATCCAAATGCTACCGAGGCTGCAACTGTGGAGGTGTTTATTGGTAAAGCCCAGGTGCTAGCAGATAAATAGAAAAAATGGCAACAATAAATAGAAATTTATCAGATTACGATAAAACAGCAATCCCAAGCGCGAAAGATTTTCGGTTTGGGATTGTTGTTTCAGAATGGAACGATTCCATTACAGATGGTTTGCAACAAGGCGCATACGACACCTTGATCGAAAATGGGGTTTTACCCGAAAACATTACAACGTGGTATGTTCCAGGAAGCTTTGAGTTGATATATGGTTCTAAAAAAATGCAAGACCAAAATGTAGATGCGGTTATTGCTATAGGCTGTGTGATACAAGGTGAAACTAAGCATTTTGATTTTGTTTGTGAAGGTGTAACACAAGGTATTAAGGATCTTAATATTTTAAAAGATACACCCGTTATATTTTGTGTACTTACAGATAATACCATGCAGCAATCTATAGATCGCTCTGGTGGTAAACATGGTAATAAAGGTATAGAGGCTGCGGTAGCGGCTATTAAAATGGCAGATTTACGAAAAAATAGTTAAAACTGCTTTTATCCGTTTTTAAATTCCAAAATCCAATTTTATATATTGGTCTTTGGAATTTTTTTTTGGATTTGGTTATCTTAAAGGTTTTGTTAACAATTTTTGGCTTTTAGCAACCCCGAATCTCCCTATTTTTGAGTATTTTTGACCTTAAGTAATTCGCAAATGTTGTTTAAACAACGCCAAAATAAAACGTTTCAATACCCCTCTAGACTTTCTAAAGGAAAACAAGCAGAATCGAAAGACGAAAGTTCTTCTAATGCTCATGGTTTCATATCAAAATGGAGCAACCATAGTAGTATGGGGAAAAGAAAGCGTAAAAAAGGGTTTTCTGTAGGGTTGCTTATATTTATTTTGGTATTATTATTGATTTGTATGTTTCTGTTAGAAAATAGATTCAAGTAATTCAAAACAAAGACATCATGGGACTTTTTAAAACTCGAAAAAATAAAAAATTCAGCTATAGCCCGCGTCATTTTGATGATAAAGGACAAGGAAATCCTTATGAAATCAAACATAAATTTGATGAGTTTAGAACTACTGTTGGATCGAATAAGGGGCTTAAAACAAAAATTAACCATGCTTGGGACGATTTTAAAAACAATCCAGATAAAGAAGCCAATAAACGTATTTTGATTATCATTGCCATTCTAGTTTTGATATTCCTTTTTATCATTGAATTTGATTTATCTATTTTCTTTTCAAAGTAATTTATGACAGACATTATACAACTATTACCAGACCATGTAGCAAACCAAATCGCTGCTGGAGAAGTTGTACAACGTCCAGCCTCGGTAGTTAAAGAGTTAATGGAAAATGCTATAGACGCAGGTGCCTCAACTATAAAACTTATTATTAAAGATGCTGGAAAAACGCTAGTACATGTAATAGACGATGGGAAAGGGATGAGTGTTACCGATGCCCGTTTAAGTTTTGAGCGTCATGCCACATCCAAAATTCGAAGTGCAGACGATTTGTTCCAACTCCACACAAAAGGGTTTCGTGGTGAGGCACTAGCAAGTATTGCCGCTATTGCCCATGTGGAACTTAAAACAAAACAAGACCATGAAGAAGTAGGCACTTGTATTGAAATAGAAGGCAGTACAATCGTTTCGCAAGAGGTTATCGTAACACCTAAAGGAACTTCCATTGCCGTAAAAAATCTTTTTTTTAATATTCCTGCCCGTCGGAATTTTTTAAAATCCAATACCGTAGAACTACGCCATATTATTGATGAATTTCATCGGGTAGCATTGGCACATCCTAATATTTCCTTTAATTTATTTAATAATGGAAGCGATGTTTTTAACTTACCTTCTAGTAATTACAGACAGCGCATTGTAAACATATTTGGAACAAAAACCAATGAAAAATTAGTTCCTGTAGATGAAGATACGGAAGTACTTAAAATCTCGGGTTTTGTAGGAAAACCAGAGTTTGCTAAAAAAACACGAGGTGAACAATATTTTTTTGTAAACGACAGGTTTATTAAAAGTGCATATTTAAACCACGCTATATCTTCGGCCTTTGATGGCTTATTGAAAAATGGGACACACCCTAGTTATTTTTTAAATCTCACGGTTAACCCGCAAACCATCGATATTAATATCCACCCTACAAAAACAGAAATTAAATTTGATGATGAGCACACCTTGTATGCCTTATTGCGATCGGCAGTAAAGCACAGTTTGGGCCAATTTAATATTGCACCAGTATTGGATTTTGATCGTGATGCTACTCTAGATACGCCTTATAGTTATAAAGATAATGGGGCCAGTATCCCAAAAATAGAAGTGGATAGGAGTTTTAATCCCTTTAAGGAAGGTGATGCCGGATTGGGTAAACAAACCACCTCTTTTAAGAGACAGACCCAAGCCACTAGCCATTGGGATGGTTTGTACGTAGGGTTGGAGTCTAAAGGGAATGATTCTCCAGAGGATTTTAGTGAAATGTATTTTGAAAGTGAAGAAAGCAGCTCATCTCTGTTTGATGATGAGAACGAAATGGACAAGGTGCAGACCACCCATCAAATTCATAGTAAATATATAGTAAGTGCTATAAAATCGGGTATGTTGGTTATGGATCAGCACCGTGCGCACCAGCGTATTCTATATGAAGAGTTTTTGCAGAATATGACCATTAAAGAGGGGGCAAGCCAGCAGTTGTTATTTCCATTGCAATTGCATTTTACACCACAGGAGTTAGTGCTTATAGAGCAGTTAAAAACAGATTTACAGCGTACTGGATTTGTTTTTTCAAACATTTCAGAAGCATCTGTTGAGATTATAGGCGTACCCGTAAGCGTTCCGGAAAGTGAAGTATCCATTATTCTGGAGCAATTGATTAGTGATGTTGAAAATGAAGTGCCAGATAGCCATTTTAGTGCTACAGATTTATTGGCAAAATCTATGGCAAAAAGTTTGGCGATTAAAACGGGGCAGACCTTAAAAAAAGATGAACAAGAGCATTTGGTAAATAGACTATTTGCCTGTAAAGAACCCAATGTGTCGCCCACAAATAGAAAAACGTTTATTACGATGAGCGTAGACGAACTGGATAAAAAATTTATATAGGATATGATGAGAATTACCGATACCGTAAAACATTTAATAATTATAAACGTTATTATGTTTGTGGGAACATTGGCCATTGGTAATGGTACCTTGTTTTATGATCTTTTTGCAATGCATTTTCCAAAGAACGATGCGTTTGAATTTTGGCAAATTGTTACACATATGTTTATGCATGGTGGGTTTATGCACCTGCTGTTCAATATGTTTGCTCTGTGGATGTTTGGAACTGCTGTGGAACAAAACTTAGGAAGTAAAAAATTCCTGTTTGTGTATTTTTCTGCTGGATTAGGGGCAGTGGCCTTGCAGGTGGGGTACTATTATTTTAAGTACTTGCCTATGGAAGCCCAAGCCTTAAGCTTAGGTGCTACGCCCGAACAGATTGTGGAGGTGTTTAGAGATGGAAAAGTGTTTACCGCTATTGGTCAAGAGTTTAATCAAATATATTATGCATCTATGGTTGGGGCCTCTGGCTGTATTATGGGTATATTAGTAGCATTTGGTATGATAAATCCCAATGCGGAGTTAATGATGATTTTTTTACCAATTCCAATAAAGGCAAAATATTTTATCCCAGGAATTATCATTCTCGATTTAATTTCAGGAGTAACGGGACAATCTTTTTTCAGTCCGAGTAATACAGCATATATGGCGCACGTAGGTGGTGCCTTAACTGGTTTTATTATTATGTGGTATTGGAAAAAAACACAGTTTAATCGTAATCGATGGGATTAATGACTTTAAATCAAGATATAAAAGATAAGCTGAGCAGGCTTAACGTTTTAGAAAAACTTATAGCTATTAATGCTGTTGTTTTCTTTTTAGGCTTACTTCTAAAAGTTATCATGAACGGTAGCTTACATGTGTTGGAGCTGCCAAGCGATTTTATGGCGTTTATCGTAAAGCCTTGGGCAATTATCACGTATGCTTTTGTGCATTACGATTTTTTGCACATTCTTTTTAATATGCTTTGGTTGTACTTTATAGCTAAAATGTTCTTAAACCTCTTTAGTGCAAAATTAGCATTAAATGTTTATTTTTTAGGAGCTATTTGTGGTGGGCTGCTTTATATGCTCGTATATAGCCTTTTTCCAAATGTGTTTGGTAAAACACAACTTGTGGGAGCCTCTGCTTCTGTAAGGGCGTTATTGATTTTTATTTGTGCGTATTTGCCAAATCAAGAGGTGCAATTTTTTACGTTCAAATTAAAACTTTGGTATATTGGCGTTGCTATTGTTTTTCTGGATGTTATTGGACTTTTTGGGATTAATGCTGGTGGCAATCTGGCGCATTTGGGCGGTGCTGCTTTGGGGTATTTCTACGCAAGGCAGTATTTGAAAGGGCAAGATATTGGTAAAGGATTTGAGCGTTTTATGGATGCGTTTCTCAATATGTTTAAATCTTCAAAAAAGGGACCATTAAAAACAGTCCATAAAAACAAATCTAAAGTTGGTGGTTTTGCTAAAGGTGAATTTAACCAGTTTAATCATCAGAAAAAAATTGATGTTATTTTAGATAAAATCAGTAAGAGTGGTTACGATAGCCTAACTTCAGAAGAGAAAGAGTTTTTGTTTAGGGCTGGGAAATAACTTAAAAAGACAGTTGTAAGCATTAACCTGCTGCTTCCTTCTTTTAAAAATGTTTAAGTTGAGTATGAGAAACCTGCATTTTTTTGATAAGATTATTTATGTCTTTAATGCCATAGCGGCTACTGTTTTATTATTATCGTTCATCCTTCCTTTTTTACCTCCTAAAACCTTCTCTTTACTTTCTGTGTTAAGTTTAGGTGTTCCTTTTTTAACCTTAGTTAATGTTCTTTTTTTTCTATATTGGCTTTTAAAGTTAAAAAGACAGTTAATCTTATCACTGGTCGTTGTTACCATTGGTTATGTCTCTTTTGGATCGCTTTATAAATTCTCTGCTTCTAAAAACATAAAGCATCCCGAAAACTTTAAAGTGATGAATTATAATGTTAGGCTCTTTAATCTCTATGATTGGATCCCTGAGAAAAGTGTTGAAACTAAAATAATCGATTTTATTAAAACAGAATCACCCGATGTGTTGGCTATCCAAGAATATCACCCCAATAGTAATATCGATTTATCTTCTTTTAAATATAAATTTGAAAAGTTAGCAGGAAAAAAAATAAAAAACGGACAGGCTATTTTTTCGAAATTTCCGATAGTAAATTCAGGATCTATAGAGTTTCCTAACACATCAAACAATGCCATTTTTGCAGATATTGTTAAAAAAAAGGATACCATACGGGTTTATAATATTCATTTTGAATCTTTACGCATCGATCCAAGGATTGAAAACTTGAACAAAGAAGAATCTGAACGGCTTTTTAAACGTATTGAAAAAACGTTTGAGATGCAACAACTACAAACCGAATTGTTTTTAATACACAAAAAGCAAAGTACTTATAAGATGATTATTTGTGGTGATTTTAATAATTCGGCCTTTTCGTATGTATATAGAACAATTAAGGGCGATTTAAATGACGCTTTTCAAGAGGCAGGGAATGGCTTTGGGCGCACTTATGATTTTAAATTCTTCCCTGTTAGAATTGATTTTATGTTTGTGGACCAGGCTTTTGAGGTGAATGGCTTTAAAACATATAATGTGTTTAATTCCGATCATTTTCCCATTATGGCCACATTGGCGTTAAAGGAAGAATGATATGGAATTGCAATCCCTGTTTTAGTTCTTACTGTTATGAGTTTAAAACACGATTTTTGTTTAAGCTTACATAAAAGAACAATCTACGAGGTCTGCAACAATATGGATTACCAAACCAAGTGCGATTAATCGTGTTTTTTTAGGAATTAATAAGAGAACATAAACCACCATGGCATAATAGGAGTGAAGCGGATGGAAATTAATGCTGCAACGGTTTGGGTCGAAAATAGGTTGCGCAAGTAAATGGTCTAAATCAATCCACATGCCCGAAAATAGAATTAAAAAAGCTGTTTTCCAGTGGGATTTATACCAAGCCACTGCCACGAACAAAGGTAGTAAGATATGGCAACCATAATGAGCAAAGGTTTGTAGCATTATATGGGATTTAGTTTTTGAGATTCTAGGTAGTTTAAAGTATTTGGTCCTTCATTAAATAGTAAGTCCAAGACGCTGAGGTTGTTTATAAAGCCGTGTTTATCATCAAACACTTGTGTATAAGTATCAAAAGGCTTAAAGTATTCTTTTTTTGCATTTACTAAATATCTAAAATCTAAATTGTTTTCATAAGAAGATTGGTAGTGTTTTGTTTCACGTGTATTTACTTCCAACTGTAGGCAATCGCAAATTACTTCAAAACATTTTAGATTAAAATCTAGGATAAATTCTGTTTTTGTGTTGAAAACGGGATAGAGTTCATCTTCATAATATTCGAAAAAAGGGGATGTCCTGTAGGCAGAAAGCAATGATTTCCAATGTAAATCTTGCCATTTATAATCTTTAGAGACCTTCACATCCTTGTACTGTTGGCGGTTTTTTTGTGAATGGATTACAGGAATATTTAATAAAAGCTTACCATTGGCAGCGTAAATATGAGTTCGGGTTCTATAGGTTTGTTTTAAGAAGTTGTCATGGATTTCAAATACCACATGCTTCGTCTGTAGCATTGCGACAAAATGAGCGATATTAGGGAAATATGTGGGATGGAAAACAGCGTTCATTTAGATAGGTATCTATTTGTTTTTTTATTACAGCAAAATTAAAACATACAAAAAAGAATCGCTTCGTATTAAGGTGTTTTTAATTAGAATCAATTTTAGATTTAAAAGGCACATTTTTTTAAGAAAGCAGCTTTTATCTTAATATGTTTCAACTTCAATACAGGCCTCTAATTTTTAAAATCATTAGAGGCACCCATATATAAAAAACAGATTAAGTCGTTTTTTTTCTCTTTCGCCATTTGTTATAGCCCATCCAGCCAAATAATACCACTAAAAACGGAATGAAGAAGGAAACGGGTTCTCCTGTGCCATTTACAGTGGTAAATAGCCTATTCCAGCGTATTTTATCGAAGCCCTGTCCGTGTGTATTCCAACTCATCCAAACAAATACAGGTTTGCCAACAACATGGTCGAAGGGTACAAAACCCCAGGCACGAGCATCTAAGGAATTGTGGCGATTATCACCCATCATCCAATAGTAATCTTGCTTAAAGGTATATTGGGTCGCTACTTCGCCATTAATTAAAATCTGGTTGCCGCTTACTGTAACCGTATTGCCTTCGTATTCAGAAATAACACGTTTGTACAGCGGAAGCACTTTTAAATTGATATCAATGGTTTTTCCAGCTTGGGGAATGTAAAGCGGACCAAAAAAATCATTGTTCCAATTATAATCAGGATCTTGAGGAAATAAGCTGGCATCTCTAACACCTTTTTCTTGGATGTTTTTGGTAATACTGGCCACATTGGGGTGGTTCTTAAACAGCGCCAGAGCCTCATCACTTATAGCGGGAAAATAGCTTACCGTTAAATCTTGATTATATTGAGGAAAGTCGGTGATATCATATCTGTTCGCTAATTGCGATGTATTGAATGCGGCACCCTTGGTTTCTACCATGTAAGAAAATTGTAATTGTGCTCGGTCTGGTAATACATTCTTTTTACCATTAATATAAATATACCCTTCTCGGATTTCTAAAGAATCGCCTGGTGCTCCAACACAGCGTTTTACTAAATTGGTTTTTTTATCAATAGGTTTGTAGTAATTTCTGTTTGGACGAAAGTTGTTCATATCCAACAACGTATCTGCTGGTTGATTAAAGACGACTATTTCGTTTCTCTCTATTTTTTCAAAACTTGGCAGTCGTAAATAGGGCAGTTGCAATTTGTTTTGCCATGCCGTATGTCGTTTAGAAAAATCATCATTAAATAAATATGATTTTTTGTTAAGTACTGGAATGGTATCGTGAACCATTGGTGCCGCTACGGTTGTCATTGGGACTCTGGCACCATAGTGAAACTTGCTTACAAAAAGAAAATCGCCCACTAATAAAGATTTTTCAAGTGAGGAACTCGGTATGGTATAGGGCTGAATAAAATAGGTGTGCACGATGGTTGCCGCTACAATAGCAAATAAAATAGAGCTTACCCATTCCCCTGAACTTGATTTGGGATGTAAGCTTCTTTGTGGAATATACGTTACATCTGCAACATAGTTTAAGTAATAGTTGTAGAAACCGAGAGTTGCAATAGCTAAAAAAGTATCTAAGTATTGATTTTTACCAAAACTTCTTGCGGTTTCTACCCAAACCACCATTAACATGATAATATTTACAATGGGCAAGAACATTAAAATAACCCACCACCACGGTCTGTTTATGATTTTCATCAAAACAACAGCATTATAAACGGGAACAAATGCCTCCCAAGCTTTTCTTCCTGCTTTTATATATAGTTTCCAAGTCCCTAATCCATGGACTATTTGGATAACCATGAAAAATATAAACCATTGCGTTAATGTCATGAGCGTAATTTTAAATTATTAATTAGCAAGTGAATGCTTTTTATTCTTTTCTGATAATTTAACCGATATTCAAAACGTCGTTCATAGTAAAAACTCCTGTTTTTCCAACAAGCCATTCTGCCGCAATAACAGCACCTAGAGCAAAGCCTTCCCGGTTATGGGCGTGGTGCTTCATTTCAATGAAATCGATATCACTTTCATACCTAACGGTGTGTGTGCCAGGTACGTTTTCTATACGTTTAGCCACTATGGGAACGGCGTTATCTGCTTTAGAATCTAATATCCACTTATCATAATCTGGATGGTTTTCTATAATACCATTGGCTAATGAAATAGCAGTGCCACTAGGAGCGTCTAGTTTTTGAGTATGATGGATTTCCTCTAAATCAACATGATATTGTTTTAGCGTGCTCATCATTTTAGCCAAATTTTTATTCAGTTCAAAAAAGATGTTGACCCCTAAGCTAAAGTTTGATGCCGAAATAAAGCCACCTTTTTTTTCATGGCAAAGGGCTACGGCTTTATCATAATCTTGAAGCCAGCCAGTGGTTCCAGATACTACGGGAACCCCGTTATTTAAACACGTTGATATGTTGCTAAAAGCTACAGAAGGAATACTGAAATCAATAGCGACATCGGCATCTTTAATGTTATAAACAGAATCTATATCTGCTTTTATAACAATAGTATGCCCACGTTTTAGTGCAATTTGTTCAATCGCTTTTCCCATTTTTCCGTATCCTAGTAATGCAATGTTCATATTAAAATTTAAAATTTAAAGTTAATCCAAGGTTGCTGGTCGCATCTATTTCATTGAATTTATAGTGCGGTGCCAGTGATAAGTTTTCGTCTACATTATATTGTAGTAAATGCGCATCTACATTGGCATCTATAATGTTTAAGGCATATATACCTACAGAAATGAGCAGGGAAAGGTCTTTATTTTTTCTAAAGACTTCCTGGGCACGTTCTAGGTTTTTAGTGGTAATTCTAGGAGTTTCTAGTATATTCCCCTCAACATCAAAATAAAACTCATCATTTTTAAAGCCTGCCAATCTGCTTTTATAAGCATCGCGGTATCTGTTGTATTCTTTTTGATTGGTTACAAAAAAGTAGACGCCCGTACCTAGGGCAGCGTAAACAATCGGGATTTTCCAGTATTTTTTATTATAAGCTTGTCCTAAACCCGGTAAAATAGCAGAATAAAATGCGGCCCGTGCAGGAGCCAAGGCATCAATATCTACCGAGCTATTTGGGTTTGTAATTGTGTCGGTTTCTATAATAGAAGGTGCCTCTATAGCGTTTTCATCGTTTTTATCTTGAGCAGGCAATAAAAAACAATAAAAGAAGCTGAGTATCCCTAGTATTAAAAGCTTATTTGGCACGTTCAACTAATTTTTTAAGACGGTTAAAGTCTTCTTCAGAATGAAAAGGTATAGTGATTTTTCCTTTTCCGTTTTTAGAAACCTTAACGTCTATTTTATGTCCAAAATATTCAGAAAATTCTTTTATTCCTTTTGCGATATGTTCCGGAAACGTGGGGTCTTGTTTTGCTGTTGCTTTCGTTTTAGTTGTCGTGTCTTCGACACTATTATAATCTCTTACTAATGCTTCAGTATCTCTAACAGAAAGTTTATTGGTCAGGATTTTTTCATAAATATCCAACTGAACGTTTTGATCATCAATATTGATAATAGCACGACCGTGTCCCATGGAAATAAATCCATCACGCATACCGGTTTGGATAATGGGGTCTAACTTTAATAAACGCAAATAGTTGGAAATCGTAGAACGCTTTTTACCAACACGCTCGCTCATTTGTTCCTGTGTTAAATTGATTTCATCTATCAATCGTTGATAAGACAATGCAATTTCAATAGGGTCTAGGTCTTGACGTTGGATGTTTTCTACCAATGCCATTTCGAGCGACTCTTGATCGTTTGCAATCCTTACGTATGCAGGAACAGTTGTTAAACCAATAAGTTTAGAGGCTCTATAACGACGTTCTCCAGAAACCAATTGATAACTCTCGAAGCCTAACTTTCGAACTGTAATAGGTTGGATAACGCCTAACTCTTTAATAGAAGACGCTAATTCCTGTAAAGTCTCTTCATTAAAATTGGTTCGGGGTTGAAAAGGATTGACTTCAATAAAATTCAAGTCAAGTTCAATAATATTACCGATAACTTTATCTGCATTCTTGTCGCTTACAGATTGGATGTCGTTGCTAGGATCTTTTAAAAGTGCCGATAAACCTCTACCTAAAGCTTGTTTTTTGGTTGCTTTAGCCATACATTAAGCGTTTTTGTTGATGATTTCTTTTGCCAAACTTAAGTAATTCGTTGCTCCTTTACTATCCGCATCATAATTAATTATGCTTTCTCCGTAACTTGGAGCTTCACTTAAACGTACATTACGTTGGATGATGGTTTGAAATACCATATTATTAAAGTGCTTTTGTACTTCTTCAACCACTTGGTTTGATAGCCTTAAGCGCGAATCGTACATGGTAAGAAGCAACCCTTCGATGTCAAGTTCTGGATTGTGTATTTTTTGAACGCTTTTTATGGTGTTTAGTAACTTTCCTAAACCTTCTAGAGCGAAATATTCACATTGGATGGGGATAATTACAGCATCTGCAGCTGTTAAGGCGTTTAGAGTTAATAGGCCTAAGGAAGGAGCGCAATCAATTAAAATAAAATCGTAGTCATCTTTAATATCTGCCAAGCTTTTTTTTAGCATATACTCTCTACCATCTTTATCTACCAATTCTATTTCGATGGCGACCAAGTCGATATGAGCTGGAATGATATCTAAATTAGGAGTTTCCGTTTTAATAATAGCTTCTCTCGCAGAGCAGGAATGTTCCAGAAGTTGGTAGGTTCCTATCGTTACGGCATCTATATCTATGCCTAATCCCGACGATGCATTTGCTTGCGGATCCGCATCGATAAGTAATATTTT
Organism: Mariniflexile ostreae; assembly: GCF_042427585.1. Classification (NCBI taxonomy): domain Bacteria; kingdom Pseudomonadati; phylum Bacteroidota; class Flavobacteriia; order Flavobacteriales; family Flavobacteriaceae; genus Mariniflexile; species Mariniflexile ostreae. The sequence continues at coordinate 71,476 of NZ_JBHMFC010000042.1, forward strand.
TTTCTCTAGAACACCTAGTGAAGCTGCCAAGTTAATAGAGGTAGTTGTTTTTCCAACTCCTCCTTTTTGATTAGCTATTGCAATAATTTTGCCCATTAGTGATTTGGTTTTTTGAGTGGTAAAAATACAACTTTTATTATTAATAAAAACCCAACTTGTTAACAAACAATAGAACCGAAAAAAGGACTACTTAAAGTCTCTTCTGACATTGAAACAAGGGTTCTAGGACTATTTAGGAGAAGGTTTTACACATATTCTTTTCTTTTTTATAAATATTTTAACTAAAATTCTCCTATATGCTTTGAAATTTATAGATTCGTAAAGTTCGCCCCTTTTTTTCACCATACTATTTGATAAAGAAGTCTAAAATGGCTTTGTTTTAAGGCTTCATAAATTCAGCTAAAGAACTGCTGAGTACTCTTAACTACTTGAGATATGGATGTAAATCACAGACGTAATGGTCTGGTTGTACTCTGTATGATTATTTGTATTAGCTAAGTTAATAGTGTAGAACTCTTTCATTTTAATTGGTTTGAAGATACTAAAAAAAATATTAATGGCTTTATGAATAAAGTGCAGGATAAATACATTAAATGACAAAAGTCATGTTTTAGAGTCATGATAAAAATTATTTTTGAATCCTATAAAGGACAAAATAGTCCTAATTAATCACCAAATTAAAACTTTATGAAAACAGAGCACAAATTATTAAAACGGAATCGAATAAAAATGATCTTCGGTAGTATGGTTTTTTCAATGTTGGTTTTTAGCGCTTGTGTTGGCGATAAAAAGAACGCCCCCACTAATTCAGCAGAAATTCCTGTAAGCAAGGAGATGATTGCAGAGTTAACGGCGCCTCCACATGTGCCTACTCCTGTAGGGCGAAGAAAGGCTAAAAAACTGATTGTAAAAATGGAAATTCTTGAAAAAGAAGGTGAAATGACCAATGGAGTAAGATACATGTATTGGACTTTTGGGGGAACCGTTCCAGGAAGTTTTATTAGAACACGTGTTGGAGATGAAGTGGAGTTTCATTTACAAAATCATCCTAATAATAAGTTGCCTCATAATATAGACTTGCATGCCGTTACAGGCCCTGGTGGTGGTGCAGAATCTTCGTTTGTTGCACCGGGTCACTCAAAAGTGTTTTCATTTAAAACCTTAAACCCTGGCCTATATGTCTACCATTGCGCTACAGCACCTGTAGGGATGCATATTGCCAATGGAATGTACGGCTTAATTTTAGTAGAGCCAGAAGGTGGTTTGCCACTTGTAGATAGAGAGTATTACGTAATGCAAGGAGACTTCTATACAAAAGGAGCAAACGGTGAACGTGGTTTACAACCTTTTGACATGCAAAAAGCTGTAGATGAAAAAGCAGATTATGTGGTGTTTAATGGTAAAGTAGGGGCGTTAACCGGTGATAATGCACTAACCGCTAAAGTTGGTGAAACCGTTAGGCTTTATGTAGGTAATGGGGGCCCCGGGTTGGTGTCTTCTTTTCATGTTATTGGTGAGATATTTGATAGAGTACATGTAGAGGGGGGGGATTTAATTAATGAAAATGTGCAAACGACTTTAATTCCTGCTGGTGGTGCCGCTATGATCGAGTTTCGTGTAGATGTGCCTGGAACTTTTATTTTAGTAGACCATTCTATATTTAGAGCTTTTAACAAAGGGGCATTAGGAATGCTTAAAGTAGAAGGGGAAGAAGATAAGAAAATATATTCTGGAGAAATTAGAGATGATATTTATTTGCCAGAAGGTCCAGGTATTCAGTCTATGCCAACAACAGATGAGATTGTAGCTTCAGAAGTTCCTGCGAAATCATTTGAAGAACAAATGGAATTTGGAAAACAAGCGTACATGCAAACTTGTGTGGCGTGTCACCAAGCAGAAGGGCAAGGTATTCCAAATGCGTTTCCTCCTTTAGCAAAATCAGATTATTTAAATGCAGATGTTAATAGATCTATTGATATTGTGTTACATGGTTTAACAGGCGAGATTACAGTAAATGGCGAGAAATATAATAGTATCATGACTAGCCAAATGTTATCTTCAGATGAAATAGCAAATGTCTTAACCTACGTGTATAATAGCTGGGGGAATTCTGGTGCAAAAGTGACCAAAGAAATGGTAGAGAAAGTAAAAAATAAAAAATAATTAAGCGTATGAAAAACCAGGCCTTCGGATTATTATTAGTGTGTTTTATATTTCAAACGATGCTTTTTGCACAGTCTGAAGGTATGGTTTATATTAAAGGGAGTCGGTACCTGCCTCTTTATGGACGTGACTCGACGGTTGTAGCAGTTAAAGATTTTGAAATGGATATGTATCCGGTTACCAATACGGAATACAGGGACTTTGTAAAGAAAAATCCTAAATGGCAAAAATCTAAAGCCATTAAATTATTTGCAGATGGGAGTTATTTATCTAATTGGAAAAACGACTTAGAGCTTAAAGATTCTGAAAATCCTAATAGTCCTGTAACCTATGTGTCGTGGTTTGCAGCAAAAGATTATTGTGAATGCCAAGGTAAGCGATTGCCTACGGTAGATGAATGGGAGTATGTTGCAATGGCAGATGAAACGACTAAAGACGCCCGTGTAAAAGCCTCTTATAATCAACAGATATTGGCTTGGTACGAAGCACCTCGGTCGAACGAGAATGAAATTGGAGGATTTCCAAAAAATGTATGGGGTGTCTATGATCTTCATGGCTTGGTTTGGGAATGGACACTGGATTTTAATTCTGTGTTAATAACAGGTGAGTCACGTAAAGATGTTGATAAGGACAGTGACCTCTTCTGTGGGAGTGCCGCAGTGAATGCGACCGATTTAATGAACTATGCTGCTTTTATGCGATATGCTACCCGGGGGAGTTTAAAAGCAAAATACTCCATGAAAAACCTAGGCTTTCGTTGTGTAAGAGATATTGATAAAACCGTAAACTTATGAAATTTCTAAAATATATTTTGACTGCCCTGATGGCCGTATTCACATTATTCAATTGTAACTTTGATAAAAAAGCTGAAACAGATCGAGTAAAAGTCTATCAATGTCCAATGCAATGTGAGGGTGAAAAGGTGTATTATGAGCCAGGAAGTTGCGCTGTTTGTAAAATGGATTTAGAAGCTATTACTAAACCTTTTAAACCGACTGAAGCAGCTTTTATTTCCGATGAATCTATTTTTAATTTAACATCCACATGGAACACTGAAGAAGGAGAGGCGATTCAACTTAAAGATTTAAAAGGAAAACCCTTAGTTGTCGTCATGATTTATACCTCTTGTAAAGCGGCTTGCCCAAGGTTAGTGGCCGATATGCGAAATATTGAAGCTAAAATTCCTGAAAAAAGTATTAACGCCCTTCGCTTTGTGTTGATAAGTATCGACCCAGAAACAGATACGCCTACACGCCTTAAGGCTTTTGCAAAAGAGAATTTTATGGATGGTGAGCAGTGGACGTTTTTACAAGGCACGGAAAGTGGTGTGAGAGAATTAGCAAATGTGTTATCCGTAAAATATAAGGAAATTTCACCCATTGATTTTTCGCATTCAAATATTATAAGTGTGTTTAATTCTGGTGGTGAATTGATGCACCAACAAGAAGGGTTGGGTGTAGACAATAAAGAAACTATTGAAGCTATATTTGATTTAGTAGGCAACAATAACAATTAAAGTTGAATTAAATAGCGGCTTATAAAATGTGTTTGCTATTCACTTTGTTTTCACTATAAAGTAAAATCGCCTAAAATTTATTTTTAGACGATTTTTTTTGTTATAGTTTTTGGTCGGCATTATTTATTTTTTAAATCTAAACGCTTTTATTTCGAGGGTAGGGTTGTGTTGTTTTTTATTGATAAACCGATTCAAAAATATATTAAAAATGTTGAGAATTAGAAATAATACCAATTTAGTTATTAAATGTCGCATTAAAGGCGTTTAAATAATGATGATTTCCTGTAATAGATTTTATAGTTTGGCACGTCATCTCATTGACCATTTTATC
>NZ_JBHMFC010000043.1:0-789 GCF_042427585.1 Mariniflexile ostreae
CTGTTAGCAACCACCAAAGACCTGCCCCTGCCCTTTACTAAAAAAAAAGGTACTTTTAGCGACTGTCTTATGCAGCCTTTAGGGTTTGGAATGTACAAAGCTTGTATCCCGAACATTATTCAGTGGCAAAAAAGCTATAACGCGATAAAACTGCCCAACCAAGGGACTGCACTTATAAAGGAAAGTGTAGGCATTTGTAGTTTCGGGGGAAAGATCACTTTTGAAACTCACGGCCAAACCCAAACCGTGAGCCAAGAGGACTTTGCCGAAACACCACCGGAAATAGCAAGAATATTGTTAGAGGATTTGCTTACAGAAACCGAATTGACCCAACTGGCAACCGGCGAGTTTATCGATGAGGATATCGATGGTATGGGGGTTGTGGCAATAGGCCAAACAAAAGGCACTGCCCTTAACCACAAGAGTGTTAGCGAGATTGCATTTAAAGTGACTGCATTCAGTAGAAAAAAAACGGAAAACACCAAAGAGAACGTCAACTGGGTTGTTTACCACAAAAAACTAGGGGAAGAGGTGGGGGCCTACACCCTTCTCAACACCTTCATTGATGAAGGTGAGGATTTCACATTTCCATACCAAGCCATAGGCAACTATAAAATAGAGGCTTATGGCATGGGCTCCGATTTAAAAAAAGATGTAAAAAAAACAGGTTCAAATATTATAGCGATAAGCATCGCCGATCAGGGTATCGATACCAGTAAAACGCTCGTCATAAAAGTAGACGGCCAAATGCGCACGCGGGTACGCCCAGGAGAAGCTGCCACCGTAAAG
>NZ_JBHMFC010000044.1:0-10272 GCF_042427585.1 Mariniflexile ostreae
CCTTCCCTAAATACATCGTTTTACCCATAGTACGGCAAATCAACCGGATTCGTCAACACAGAATTCATTTTTGGCCTATCGGCAAAACGAATTCTTAGTTATTGGCATTAGTTTTTATTGTTTCACATATCTTGGGTTCAAGCCTGTTGACTGTACGACTTCGATTTCAGTTTCAGAGTATTTTCTGAAGTGAAAAGTGTTTGTAATCGTATTATTGTTATTAATCGAAATGATATAATTCTCGTTGTCAATTTGTTCATCGACAGTTATTAAGCCTTGTGATTGGTTAACTGGTTCTTTAAAGCAAGAAGTTTGACTACCAACAACACTACAAAAGTCGTCCGATGTGAATTTGAAACCTAACCCTGAATTTATTCCGTCCACTTCACCAAGCCAAGTTCCTTGAATCCAATTAGGTGGATTTATTGAAGAACCATTATTTCCCGAATCGTCATCAGAGGAAGAACAAGATGTTAGCGAGAATGTGATTATTAAAATTAGTCCAATTATTTTTTTCATAGTTTATACTTTAATTATTTTTAAACGGATTTTCACCTTCAATCATAATCACGGTTCCCATTCTTTTGTATTTAAGTTGGGTTCCTTTAACACAATAAACATAGATTCCATTTCCTGCTTGTTCAGATAAACGCATTAAAGTAACTTCTGAATTATCGCAATCATTGTCAATCGCAACGTGGTTTTTCACATCCTCAAGGGAAGGGAATGCTCCCTCATTAAATCTGTTCATTTGTTTCGCCCACTTTTTAGTTTTCTTGTCTCGTTCGGGTTCTTTAAATCCTTCTTTTATTTCGCAGGTTTTCACTTCTTTTTTCCCTGATTTTTCGGCTTCTTGGGCAAAAGTTGTCATTGTTGTTAGCAAAAATGCTAATAAGTAGATTTTTTTCATTTTTGTTTTCATTTTTATAATTGTTTTTTGGTAGCTGGCAATGTCTTTTGAAATTAATGCCAACACTTGTATAGACGCAACCAGTTGCGTCTATATTGTTTATATGTTCGTGTCAAACTTATTGTTTTTTAAAATAGTATCCAATGGACTTGTGTTTTTTTTGTTGAAAATTCTTAAAATAGACATGTTTGTTTCGGTAGTTTTAATATAGAGAAGACTTAAGGACTGTAAGTTTGTTCCGCATGTTTAGTAAGTATTAGTCAATTAAGGCTATCATTTGTGTGTTAGGTCTCGAGTTGGAACAGTCAGATTTAAACTGCATTTTTTTCTCATCAACAAGCCCCAGACAAATTATAAGCTATTATTAGCGATAAGCGTTTTTTACCGTTATATACGGATATGGCATAAAAACATGTTAATGAGTTGTTTAGGTGGATTTGTAAAAGGGTATATGGGGAAAGGGAGGTTTGTAAAATATGCTATACCCTGTAACATTGGGTTTATTAAATTAATAAGTTAACAAGACAATTTATGTTAAAACAATTCAAGTAAATGTTTTGCCTACAAATTTTAAAATTATTTTTCAACTAGTAAAGAGCAAAAACACAAAAACCTTACAGCTTCAGGTGTGGCGGCTTCTCTTTCTGTTTAACTTTTTTAGTTGTTCTGTATTCAGAATTGTTTTTGTTTAATAATTTTTGTTTTAACGTATTTCTTTTAATAAAGTATAAAACACAGTCCTTTCTTTACCACGTCTAGCGCTGTGGTTTTTCTTTTTAAAAAGAGAAAAATATTAAGACTCATTTATGACTTATGTTAACATTTTTTTTACGAATTTGATTATTCAAATGACTTATATATAAACTACTTTTGCCGAATGCAATTAAAAAATTACACTAAAGAATTTCGATATAATTGGAAACTTGCCGCTCCTGTTATGATGGGGATGTTGGGCCATACTTTTGTAAGCTTAGTGGATAATATTATGGTGGGGCAATTGGGTACGGCACAACTGGCTGCTGTATCTTTAGGGAATAGTTTTGTGTTTATCGCCATGTCTTTGGGTATTGGCTTTTCAACCGCTATAACGCCACTGGTTGCCGAGGCCGATGCGGAAAAAGATTTTTCTAAAGGGAAATCGTCTTTTAAACATGGCTTGTTTTTATGTACTGCTATAGGGGTTTTGTTGTTTCTATTGTTGTATTTGGCAAAACCACTTATGCATTTTATGAAACAGCCTAAAGAGGTGGTCGCACTGGCCATGCCTTATTTAGATTTGGTTGCTTTTTCTCTAATCCCTTTGGTTATTTTTCAAGCTTTTAAACAGTTTAGCGACGGACTTTCAATGACTAAATACCCTATGTACGCTACCATACTGTCCAATGTTATTAATATTATCTTAAATTATGTGCTGATTTTTGGAAAATTTGGGTTTCCAGAAATGGGAATTGTTGGTGCGGCATATGGTACTTTAATTTCTAGAATCGCCATGGTTTGGTACATGTGGTATTTGTTGCGTAATAAAGAGAAATCTAAAAATTTTGTAACCCATATAAAGTTTTTTGTTTTAGATACATTAATGTTAAAACGCATTATCAATTTAGGAACTCCTAGTGCGCTACAAATGTTTTTTGAAGTGGCCATTTTTACAGGTGCCATTTGGTTAAGCGGGTTACTGGGTAAAAATCCTCAAGCTGCAAATCAAATCGCATTAAACCTGTCTTCAATGACTTTTATGGTAGCAACAGGCTTAAGCGTTGCAGCCATGGTTAGGGTAGGCAACCAGAAGGGATTAAAGAATTATTTCGAATTAAGGCGTATTGCATTTTCCATTTTCTTGTTCGGGATTATTTTGGCTACCGTTTTTGCTTTATTCTTTATTTTGCTTCATAAGCAATTGCCTTTAATATATTTAGATTTAAATGATGCGGCAAACTTTATAGATAATAGTGAAGTGGTGAGTATTGCCTCTAAATTATTGCTTATAGCTGCATTTTTTCAAATAAGCGATAGTATTCAGGTTGTTATGCTTGGCGCGCTACGGGGCTTGCAAGATGTTAAGATTCCCATGTTTCTGGTGTTTTTCTCCTATTGGATTGTTGGATTTCCTATTTGCTGGATTTTAGGTAAAGAAGATGCTTATGGGAGTTTTGGTATTTGGATCGGGCTGCTTGTTGGACTATCGGTAGCCGCTATTTTATTGTATATTCGTTTTAATCATTTAACTAAAAAACTGATTGCAGAAGGAGAGAAATAATCTTATTGAAAACTTATTTTACGATAACCTCAAACACTTAAAACTTATTATTTTAACTTTGGCCACTTAAAACTATATTTATGACACTTCCAAAATTCATTCTCGGCGATAATACAGAGCATCCAAATGCTATTTATGTAATTCATACAGAGTTTCCTAGGTTTATTATTAATCTTGAAGATGATGAAGTAGAGTGGTTTGAGGACTTTGATGATGAAGATGAAAAAGAATTACAAACGGAAACCGAAACAGCTATTGAGCAGGCTACAGCATTTTATGATAGCGAAATTTCTAAATACGACGAGTAATTGCGTTAGGGATTGTAGTGGAAATCCTTTTTGAGAGGTACGAGCAAAAAGATTGTAACGCAAAGCCCGACCCTTTAGGGTAACGCCCAATTTATATATATATGATAGACCAACTACTAAACTATGATACCGAATTATTTTTATATCTCAACAACTTAGGAGCAGAGACTTGGGATGGTTTATGGCTTATTATAACCGATAAAATTTCCTCCATACCCTTGTACGCCTTGTTGCTGTTTTTGCTTTATAAAAAGTTTGGTGGTAAATCCCTTTTAATAATAGCTGTGGTTGTAGCCTTAATGATTACGTTTACAGATCAAATTAGTAATGTGTTTAAACATGGTTTCGAGCGGCAAAGGCCTTGCGGAAATGCGAGTATAATCGATCAGATGCGTTTTATAGCAGTGCGTTGTGGTAAATATGGTTTTTTCTCAGGTCATGCCTCCAACTCTATGGCAGTGGCCGTTTTTGCTGGACTCATGTTAAAATCATTTTATAAATACTTGATTTTTATACTGCTTTTTTGGAGTTTTATTGTGGCTTATAGTAGAATTTATGTAGGTGTACATTATCCATTGGATATTTTTTGTGGAATGGCTTTTGGTGCTTTTTCAGGGGGTTTATTCTATAAACTATCTACTTACCTGCAATACCGTATCTTGAAAAAAAACTAATACGTTTTTTTAAAATAGGTGTTTTTAATGTTTTGTGTTTTTTTTTGAGAGGTGGATTATCGATTTTTCAATGTCATTTAAAAAGCATGGTCATTTATCTGTAAACCGGTTTAGGTTTCGTTACTTTGGGTATTTTAAAAATACCAAAAGCTGCTGTTTTGTCGTATAGTAGTGGCTGCTCTTATATCTAGTGCTTATTTGTAAATGCTCTAGTGGGGGCTTATGAAGCGATAACGTGTAAAGCGTTTTCTAAAATAGAGATGTTAATGATATTCGTGTGGGTTTCGAAAAATTCGCCATCAATTTGTGTTTCAAAAACGTTTTGAGAGCTAAGGGAAAGTGTCATTTTTGTTGTTGTATACGCTTTTACACCAGGGAAGAGGTGGTGTTTTTTAAATAAAATAAGAAACCCAAAACACAATGTTTTTATCATGTTCATTTTGGGAACCATTAAAACATCTAATACACCGTCTTGTATAGAAGCTCTAGGGGTTAAGCTTACGTTATAGCCCATTTCATTGGAGTTAGAGGCAAATATGAGAAACGGATCGAGATGCAATTCTTCGCCATTAATATGGGCGCGAATGTTACCTTTTCCCTTAAACGATTTTAAGGCCCGTAAACAGGCCTTTATGTAACTTGGTAATTTCCGTTGGCCCGAAGATTCATAGTGCTTTACCACTTGTGCATCAAAACCAATACCAGAATTGCTAAAAAACATCTTATCATTGAGCTTTCCTGCATCTATAAGTTTCGTTTTCTGTTGTTTAATAATAGCAATGGCGTTTATAATGTTTTTCGGAATGTTTAATGTAGCAGCCAGGCCATTACCCGAACCTGTAGGAATAACGCCTAGAATAATCGGGGTGTGTATTAAGCACGAAGCAACCTCGTTAATAGTGCCATCGCCCCCACAGGCCACAATAATATGGGCTTGGTTCTCGATAGATTCTAAGGTAAGTTGAATAGCATGTTTTTTAAAATCAGAATACTTTACAACGATATGGTAAGATTCTTTATCAAAATATTTAAGCAACAGCCCTTCATTTAAAATGCTCTTGGCAGAACCAGCAATAGGGTTTATAATAAAGTGGATGTTTGTCAATTCTTAAGCTGTTTTAATACGAGTAAAAATCATGCTATTAAGATGACTAATCGTAAACGCAAAGATATTCTTTTTTGGTTTATATGGGTTTTTTGTTAATAGAAAAAGTGGGGCTTAGAAGCTGTAAATATTGAAAAAAGTTAAATTTTATAGCTTATTTGTTAAACTTTAAAAGAAGTTCTGCTGCAGTAAAAGGCGTGGTATGATTTTCTTATATCAAGCTCCATTGGTTTGAAAGTTTTTTTTTAACTTTAGGGGTGTTGAAAAAATCTGAAATCAATTGAGATTCTATAGTTTGTTTTAACCAAAACTCATTTTGATTGTCGCGTTTTTCTGTAAAGTAATTATTTTTAGAGGTGATGGAAATACAGTCTAAAATAAGTGTTCAAATAGGAGCAATGCTTTCTTTTTTTAAGGCACTGCATAAAATAACTTTGGTGTGCCGTTCTATAGCCAAAACAGCAACCCGTTTTCCTAAGCTGGTTAAGTATTTGCCCAGCACTTCAATGAAAGTACTTTTTCCCGCACCGGGAATGCCTGTTATGCCTATACGTATAGACTTATTGGCATGGGGTAAACAGGCTTTTATTATGGTGTTTGCTTTTCGGAATGTTTCGAGTGTGTACTTTCAATTACAGTGATGGCTCTAGCTAATGCCGTAATGTCTTTATTTAATATTGAAACTATTAAGTGTTCTGTAAAGACTTCGGCCTTACGCTTCTCTTTGATATTTAAAATGGAGGACGTGTTGGCAGTTTTTATTCCTGACACACCTTCATGTTCCTGTAAATCCGATTTTTTGTCTTTTGCCATTATTACACGAAGTTTGTCTAATTTATAGTTTTATTTTTATTAGACGACGCGTAATATAACCCTGTAATCACTGGGTGCAACAAGGCACTAGAAACGAAAAACTATTTTAAAGGCACAACTATTTTGGTGTTGTCCCAGGCCATGGTTAATGCTAGGTTGTCTGTAGAATTGTCGAACGATATCGTAAATTGCTCTACGGTATTGGGTATTTTTTGAACAGGAACTTTTAAATCTAAGACATCATAATTGGGGTCCCACATGGGTTTCATTTCTGTATCTACACCCCAAGGATATTGTTTTTTATTGAATATAACATGCCAAACAGTGTCATTAGGGACGGTCCATAAGGTGTATATGCCTGCTGGTAAAGAGTCGTTCCCTATTTTTAAGGACTTATTGGTTTCAAAAGTTGTGGCTTCATTGGCTCCGGTTCTCCAAACTTTATCATAGGGTACTAAGGCACCAAAAACTTCACGGCCTTTTTTTAGCGGTCTGTTATAGAATACTCTTAATTTTAAATCGTTTAATTTAAATTCGACCACATCTTTAGGACTCAAGCGTGTAGAAAAAATGTTTTCCACAAAAGTGGAATATAGGAAAAGCCCTAGAGCTATAAAGGATAGTGTAATTAATAGACGTTTTAAAAAGCGATTCATCTGAGAGTTTTTTTAAGCAGTAAAGATACTTTAAAATGTTATAATTTATAAAGTAGAAACGTGCATTTCTTTGGCTTTGTTGTAAAATGCGTCCATTTTTTTTAAACCTAGTTTTTTTGCCAAGTAAGCTATTCGGTTTCATGTGGTGGCATAAGGCTGTTTTAAATGATAAAACCAGAACATTTTGGTCTGGTTTTATTTTAATAATTTGATTTAAAGCCTTATTTTTTTTTCTCTGGCCTCGCCTTAAACTCTTCCATATCTATAAACCCATCAGCGTTTGCATCTTTTCTCGTAAAGGCTTTTTCGTGATTTACGGGCTTGCTGTTTTCTGCCCCTGGTTTCGATTTAATGGTTCTTGCCTTAAATTCCTCTAAGCTAAGCTTTCCATCTTTATCTGTATCTAATTTTTCAAAAGCCACTTCTGGTCCTTTTTTTGCTTTTTTTTCTTGAGCATCAACTTGAGAGAAAGCTAGTAAGCTTAAAATGGCAACTCCTATTTTTATACGTTTCATGTTTAAATATGTTTGTTGTTAATAATAACTATCAGACTCTTTTTTAAAACAAAGGTTTAATGGAATGTGGTTTTTTTTAAATAAAAAAACCACTCCGTTTTATGAAGTGGTTTTGTAACTTGTTTTTAGTGGGAACTCTACAATTTAGTAGCTTTAACGGTCACTTTTAATTCAATCTCATCGTTGATGAAGTTGTCTTCCAGATTTTCAATAAATGTTTTAGATTTAAATTTGATGCCCCATTTGGTTCTATCAATACTAAACGTTTCGCTTGAAAGCGTTAGGTTATCATTAGTGTTACTAATCGTTACAGGAAATGTAATATTGTTTTTAATGTCTTTAAGTGTCAGGTTTCCCGAAAGCATGGTTAGCCCTTCAATTTTTTCAATATTCGTAATTTCAAAAGCAGCATTAGGGTGTTTTTCAACTTCAAAAAAATCTCCACTTTTTAAATGGCCTTCTAGTTTGGCATCATTTTCAGAATCTTTAAGAGAATTCATGTTTATTAAAAAAGATCCGCCAGTAATAGAGCCATTGGAAGTTTCTAAAATACCGTTTTCAATGTCAATAGTGCCATTATGGGAGCCTGCTGGTTTAAAACCTTGCCACTCAATAGTAGAAGCTTCTGTATCTACTACGTATTTTTCAGAAGTTAACGCTTGCTCTATAATCGTTTCAGCTTCTGTAGTTTTTGCTTCTTTAGCCTTGTCTTTACATCCCACAAACGCGAATAGCGCCATACTGGCAATAGTAAAAAAAGTTGAGGTGTTTTTTTTCATTTCAGTTATGTTTTTATGTTTAATGATCAAAATTAGTCAAATGGATATATAAAGGCCACTATATTTATTAAAATTATTTTGTGACATTTTGACATTTTAATAATAATGGCAGTACTTTTGCAAATTGAAAAACTGTTGGAAAAACTTAATAGAACTGATGAGTAAACAAGAAGAAAAAAATACAGTTGATGAAGATACTGTAGAAAATATAAATAACGGAGCGGAAACTACAGAAGAGCAAGATGTAAACGAGCAAGTTGTAGAAGAGCAGACTACTGAAGAGGTTTTAGAAGCAGAATTAAAACAAGAAAAAGATAAATTCTTGCGACTATTTGCTGAGTTTGAAAATTATAAAAGACGTACGTCTAAAGAGCGTATCGAATTGTTTTCGACGGCCAGCGAAGATGTTATGAAAACCATGCTTCCTATTCTTGATGATTTTGAACGGGCATTGAACCATATCGAAAACGATAAAGAAGCAGAAGAATTACGTAAAGGTGTGGTGCTGATTTATCAAAAACTGGTTTCCACATTACAGCAGAAAGGACTTAAGGTTATTCCTGTGGAACAAGGCGATACGTTTAATGCAGATGAACATGAAGCTATTACACAAATTCCGGCGCCTAGCGACGATTTAAAAGGAAAAATTATTGATGTAGTAGTAAAAGGGTATAAGCTTGGAGAGAAAGTGATTCGTTACCCTAAAGTAGTTACAGGACAATAAAAATATAAATTTTAAAAAGTCCTTCCTTGCTTTTATTTAAAAGGATTAAGTATAGGACAGGTGATGATTTTAATATGGCAAAAAGAGATTTTTACGAAATATTGGGGATAAATAAAGGGGCTAGCGCTGCTGAAATAAAAAAAGCATATCGCAAAAAAGCTATTGAATTTCACCCAGATAAGAACCCTGACAATAAAGAAGCAGAAGCTAAATTTAAAGAAGCAGCCGAAGCTTACGAAGTGTTAAGTGATCCAAACAAAAAAGCCCGTTACGATCAATATGGACATCAAGCTTTTGAAAACGGCGGCGGTTTTGGCGGCGGCGGAGGCGGCATGAATATGGATGATATTTTTAGTCAATTTGGAGATATCTTCGGCGGCGGCGGAGGCGGTTTTTCTGGTTTCGGCGGTGGTTTTGGCGGAGGCGGACAACGACGCGCAAAAGGCAGTAACTTAAGAATTAGAGTAAAATTAACTCTTGAAGAGATTGCAAACGGTGTTGAGAAAAAAATAAAGGTCCGTCGAAAAGTTCAAGCACCTGGCACAACTTACAAAACCTGTACAACCTGTAATGGTAGTGGGCAAGTAACCCGTATTGCAAATACTATTTTAGGGCGAATGCAAACATCCGCTCCGTGTAATACTTGTGGTGGAGCAGGACAGACTATAGATAAAAAACCATCTGATGCAGATGATCAAGGTTTAAAAGTTTCAGAAGAAACCGTATCTATAAAAATCCCCGCAGGAGTTGTAGATGGTATGCAACTTAAAGTATCTGGAAAGGGAAATGAAGCGCCAGGAAATGGTATTTCAGGAGATTTATTAGTGGCTATTGAAGAAGAGGCTCATGAGAAACTACAACGCGAAGGGGATAACCTGCATTACGATTTATATGTTAGTTTTCCTGATGCCGTTTTAGGTACGTCGCAAGAGATTGATACCGTTACTGGTAAGGTGCGCATTAAAGTTGAAGCAGGAGTGCAGTCTGGAAAAATTTTACGCTTACGCGGAAAAGGTATACCAAGCATTAATGGGTACGGCAGAGGTGATCTTCTGGTTCACGTAAATGTTTGGACGCCAAAAACCTTAAGTAAACAACAAAAGGACTTTTTTGATGCCATGAAGGATGATGAGCATTTTGCCCCGAAACCAGAAAGCTCAGATAAATCGTTTTTTGAGAAAGTAAAAGATATGTTTTCTTAACGCTATCGCATAAAATGATAACTCAGATTGGTTCTAAATATTGATTTTATGGAAAAGGGATCTATATTTTTGGAGTTAGTTATAAAATAATATATTATATTTGAATCACCACCAATGAATTTTGGTGGTGATTTTTCTTTTTCATAGCAATTTTTTTTCCCATCCTTCTTTTTTTTAAGGGTGGGTTTTGCTTTTAAATGGTTTCATATGTGCTAAAGCCATTTTAGGGATCAAGTCATAAAGTTGTGGGATTTTAAGATTATGCATAAATTGTTGTAAGTCTATATAGGAAGAACTCTACGTTTCTAACCCCTCTGAACTGCGCTCTA
>NZ_JBHMFC010000045.1:0-2724 GCF_042427585.1 Mariniflexile ostreae
GTACTGAGTACATATAGGGTTGTGATTTAGTTATTTATGTTTCGCAACACAAATATCCACAACCCTTCTCATTTTTTTTAAAAAAAGTTTAAATCACTTCGTTATGATAATATATCTCTTTTTACAAATATAGTTAAAATCAAAGATTCGGCAATATACTATTTTACTGCCGAATCTTTGTAATGATTAATCATGTAAATTTATCCTAGTCTCATCACTTATAGGTGTTGGCGGATTTGTTTCCGTAGGTGGCGTTTTAAAAAGCCGAAGATTTAAAGCTGTTGGTTTCGAACGTTGGGCAATCTTCGGATTTTTAAAATGTTAGCCTAAATGGCGATTGAATGTCACGTCCCGATGTAGGTAAAAATTTAAAAAAGTAATATTTACCTTTGCATAATCAAAGGTAAATTTAGTTCATCTGTCCTTTTTTAATTACAAAACATTTCAAAGATTTGGCAGTAAATAGGTTTTTTTGCCAAATCTTTGCTAACTATAATTTATAATTTTATAGATTATATTACATAACCACCATTGAACTTAAAAAAAAGTTAGCGAGCGCAGCGCTGCAAGCCCCAACATCTACCAAACAAACCTATAAATTGTTTTTGGGGTAAATTTAATTAAATCTTTTAACCTTATTTACCCAAAGATAGACGTTCAACATATTTAACCTCTCTTAAAACCTTTTCAGGTTTTTGTTTAACAAAAAGACTTTCGAGCATTTTTCTAGTAGGTATTAGATCTCGCTTTTCAATCTCTCTTAAAATACTTTCAACAGCATCCATTCTTTTATTTATTAAGATGGATAAACAGTTTCCGTATAATTTTCATTCTTCTCCGATGCGAAATTCTTAAATCTTTCGACAGTTTCATTGTGAAAATTAATTCTTGAAAAATTCTTACTCATAATGATAAATTTTAAAAATTAGGATAATGTATTGTAGTATTCATGTGGGTTTTCGGTGCTTTTTCTGAATTTTAGCGCAAATTCGAGTTTTCGAACATTGCTTTACCACAGTATAAACAACTAAATATCAGATACTTAATACAAAAAAGGGAATGATTATAACATCGCGCAGCGTGTTATCCTCTTGCTATTCCCTCCTTAGTCATATAAACCCACTTTTTGTATTTTAATTCCATACGACAATTTGATAAAATTCATCCATTTCAAAATGGGAATACCTTTCTTTAACTAGTGTCTTTTTAAATCTGAAAAAACAAGAATCTATATTTAATTTGTATCTGATTTTTCATTGAGCACTTCATTTAATTTTTCAATTAATTGCTCCTTTGTTAAATTAGCATATTTCGTCTTTTCAGCTTCCACAATTTTTTCACGTAAATTTTTCAGCTCACTTTCCTCTTCAAATTTCCTCGCTTTTTCATTTAGTCTTTTCTGCACCGCATCCATATCGGATTTTATCTTATGATCCATAACACGAGCATAAATTTGAGTAGTAGTAATTTTAGTATGCCCCAAGATTTTTGAAACCGTTTCAATAGGCATTCCGTTACTTAAAGCAACCGTTGTAGCAAATGTGTGTCGTGCCATATGAAAGGTCAGGTTCTTTTGAATTCCAACCTCAGCAGCTATTTCTTTTAAGTATAGATTTGCCTTTTCATTTGTAATCTTAGGCAAGAGTGTTTCTGAAATCTCAGTTACTGGGTGTCCATCATATTTGTTTAGAATTTTCTCAGCACGAAATAATAATGGAATTTTCACCTTACAATTTGTTTTTTGTCTAGTTGTGGTTATCCATTTATTACCATTATCATCTCCTATCCAAACATTTTGATTTGTCAAATTCCTTATATCTACAAAAGCAATTCCTGTATAGCTACTGAACACAAAAAGATCTCTAACACGGTCTAAACGGTCAATTTTAAAATGATGTGTTGCTAGTCTGGCGAGTTCACTATCGGATAAAAATTCTCTATCCACTTTATCAAAGGTCGATTTCCATCTTCGGAATGGGTCATCTTTTATCCATTCCAAATTATAGGCTAGTGTTACTATTTTTCGTAATCGTTGAATATGCTTTGTGACGGTATTATGGCTCATTGCCTTTGGATGACCTTTTGGATAGTACGCGTTAAGAAAATTTTCAAAATCACACAAAAACTCGAAATTTAATTTTGAAAGAGAGATATCGTCGATTCGCTTTTTCTTCAGAAATCGAGCAATATAACCTTCAGTCACTTTAAAATTTCTGATAGAACCAATCGCATGGGTGTTTTCAATTTTTATCGAATGATAATTGATAAGCTCATGAAGTGTGTATCCATTCGATTCTTCATTTAGAAAGAGATTTTTAATGGCTTTGCTAGTTACCTCTTCTCCATTATCCCGCAGTTCTTGATAACATCTGAAGAGTTTGGATTTAGACAAATCTAAATAGCGATTGAATTCTTTAGCGGTTTGCGAGGCACCTAAGTGTTTCTGGTTTTTAGAATCCCATTGTTTAATTGCCAACTTTCTTTTCAAACTAATGCTTAATCTTTTTTGATCTACATTAATTCTGGCATAGATTAAACCCTCACTTTTTTTGGATTTCTTTGTATCCATCCAGAATTGGATGGAAAATGTTTTTGAAGTACGCATAACTTTGGTTTTAAAGGGTCAACGCAAAAAGTTGTGGAGTAACTAAAAAAGAAAGAACTTTGAATCAAAAATATTTATGCTCCCAGATTCATTACTATCCATAGCCAATTTATTGCTTC
>NZ_JBHMFC010000046.1:0-1405 GCF_042427585.1 Mariniflexile ostreae
TTTTAGTGCGCTTGTAGAGTCCCATGAAAATTATTTTTAGTCTGCAAACCAAAAATAAGGGATTCTCAAGCTTCTTTAAAACTTAAACTTTCGGATAGTTGTGAAATAATATCTATAATTTATATCCCTTTTTTAAACATCTAGAAAAGGAAAAGAACTGGTGGTAAAAAGTTTTTAAGTATTTTTACAAAAGTTAGTGAAAGTTTAAAAAAAAAACACTCCTTATGTGTAGTAGGAAAACAATTTAAGGGTAAAAAAATAAATGAAAGAGATGACATTAGATATTCTTGCCTTTGGTGCACATCCAGATGATGTGGAATTGGGCTGTGGTGCAACTTTGGCAAAAGAAATAGACCAAGGTAAGAAAGTAGGGATTATAGATTTAACAAGGGGCGAATTGGGAACCCGAGGTACAGCTAAAACTAGAGATGAAGAGGCTACAACGGCCGCTACGATATTAGGCGTTTCATTTAGAAAGAATCTTGGTTTTGCCGATGGTTTTTTTTTAAATGATAAAGCCCATCAATTGGAAGTGATTAAGCTTATAAGAGAGTACCGGCCAGAATTGATATTATGTAATGCTATAGATGATAGACATATTGATCACGGTAAGGGCAATAGGCTGGTTAGCGATGCTTGTTTTTTAAGTGGACTTATAAAGATTGAAACAAAAAATGGAGATGGGGTTATCCAAAAACCATGGCGGCCAAAACAAGTGTATCATTACATTCAATGGAAAAATATAACCCCTGATTTGGTGGTAGATGTTTCGGGATATATCGATAAAAAGGTAAAGGCAGTAATGGCTTATAAAACCCAGTTTTACGATACAACTAGTAAAGAGCCAGAAACGCCTATTTCAAACAAGAATTTTTTAGACAGTATTACTTATAGGTCTAGAGATTTAGGGCGATTGGTGGGTGTAGATAATGCCGAGGGCTTCACCGTAGAACGTTATATTGCGGTAGATAGTTTGTTCGATATTAAATAGTTATCTCTATAGGTTTTTTTTATTTGTTTTTTTATGAAAAAAAATTGTGAAAGTTTTTGTAGATATCGTTCAAATCTATTACATTTGCAGTCGCATTGTAAAATGTAAGTTACATGGTGGTTGTAGCTCAGTTGGTTAGAGCATTGGTTTGTGGTACCAAGGGTCGCCGGTTCGAATCCGGTCTTCCACCCAAAAAGCAAAAGCCTTTCAAGAAATTGAAAGGCTTTTTTTGTAGATTTATATTTTTTTAAAAATCGGTTTTCTGGGATCAAGTCGGATCAAGTCATAAAGTTGTGGGATTTTAAGATTATGGGATCAAGTCATAAAGTTGTGGGATTTTAAGATTATGCATAAATTGTTGTAAGTCTATATAGGAAGAACTCTACGTTTCTAACCCCTCTGAACTGCGCTCTA
>NZ_JBHMFC010000047.1:0-2405 GCF_042427585.1 Mariniflexile ostreae
AAGGGTACTGAAGCCTGCTACTTCCTCAAAAGGGCGCTCAGCAATGGTCTTACTTTTTTTTAAACATGATTATAGATTTAAAATTTAGCTACAAATTAATAAATTTCTTACATTTGAAAAAAGAAAAGACGTACTGAGGTTTTCAGGAGGGCTTCCGACCGGTAGGGAGGATTCGTTCAACACCGTATAAAAAAATTGCTAGTTTTAGCTAAACCAAAGTTAGTTGCCCGTTTGCTAACTTCTGATTTTCCTGCGGAAAATCCTCGCACACAAACACGCAACGTTCCTTACAGATAAACGTTGGCAACTATTTAAACAAACTCTGAGTTCAAAGCAAACAAAATGAAAAAACTAAGAAACATAGGGATATATTATACAGTATTTGGGTTTTTACTTATGATTAGTTTTGTATTCACAAATCTATGGAGAATATCTATAGTTGGAATAACATTACTTTTAGTTTATTTTTTCTTAAAAATTATCTATAAAAAAAATAGAATAGAAACTAAATTAACTAAACAACAGTTGCAACTTTGGAATTTCATTTTAATTATTTTTCCATTTATATACATACTATTCACATCTTGGTATGTTTGGCGACCTTATAATCAAACAATTATTCTTCCAAAAAATTATGATGGTGTAGTTGCCATACAATATGATAGACCTGATGGGCAAAAAGAAAAATGGACAGGAGGATTTTTAGGAATAGGAGCATCTCGAATAATAGAAGTAGATACAACAGGCATCGCCAAAACTCAATTTAAATTTCATAATAATGCTATCCCTTTTCTAGGAGTAAAACAAAATTACCAAAATAAAGGTGGGCTAAAAATCTATTATGAAAACGATTTGAATAATGAAATTATCATAGGAGCTGATGGTAAATATCAAACTTATAAAAATCAAAATATAAAACACCCGAATATATATTTTACTGGACTTACTAAATATCCATTAATTATTTTTGTGATTACAAAGACTAAAAAGTATGATAATTACTTTTTGAATGAAGAAGAAATGATTAATGAATATAAGATTAAACATAATCAAGAACCTATACTTGGCACATTTTTAAATATTCATAAGTTAAATAATAGGTATAATAAATATTACAAATTACAAGAATATTATCTTAAAGACTAAAACAATGTTTCCACTTTCAGTAAAATTTCAAGCATTTATACCAAAGTCACTTGGCAAGCCTCTATTAAGTTATTTTGAAAACACAAATCGTTTTAGGTTACTTGACAATAAAGAAGAGTTTATAAGACAATTAAACAGTTTTAATATTCGAACACACACTTGGCTTCCAGAACCAGGTTCTTTATCTAATTATTATGCAACTGATAATGTAGAAATGTTTCATCATCATAGCGGGCATAATACTCGCTTAGCAATAAATGCAGAAATTGATTTAACAAAAATTGGTAGTTATAATTCTGGAAGCGAAATTTTTAAACATTTCTCTCATTTAGATGGAACAATAGGAAATAAGAATAACCAACACTCAGGTTTAAGTCATCAAGTAAAGGCATATATAAAGCGAATTCCTTTTTATGACGACATGCCTCGTGCATCAAACAAAGATATGTATATTGGTGTTTGTAGTGAATTGCATTCTGCTCGTTCAGATGAAGCTCCTTTAAAAGTGCTAATCAGTAATTCAAAAAAACATTCTTTTTATGAATTAGGAAATGATACAACAATAATTAAGGTTTCTGCTTCTGCTGGTTATCCTTTTGCTGAACCTTTTTCACCTAATATTGATTTTAAGTTAGAAATTGAACTTTTTAAAAATTTAACTAACAAATCTATTGATGTACATGTAAAAGGAGTGCATAATAATTTCCCTGCTTACGAGTTAGTTATTAATGATAGAGTTGCTTATACTCATAACCCATCTGATTATGGGCATTCAGGTCCTGGCTTAATAAATTTGAATACAAATAAAAACTTTGATATTACTGAATGGATTAGGTTAAATGATTGGGAAGTGAGAGATTTGAAACAAGAAAAAAGCTTTGGGTGGTAAAAAACAGTTGCCAATAACTAAGTATTCGGCTCGCCGATAGGCTAGAGCTGAATAGGGTGTTGACGCATCCGGTTAATTTGCCACGCTATGGGTAAAACGATGCGTTTAGGGAAGGCTAATTGGGGGTTGCACTTTTTTTTGCTTGTTAAATATGTATTGAGCTTACTTTGCTCCAAATTTGATATTGGCTTTTAGCTTTTAACCATTTGGGAAATAAATGTCTTCTTTTTATTAGTCTATCCTGTAATGGCGTTTTACCTATAGCTTGTTTTGACCCCTATAAAACAAGAGTAATCTTTTAAATTTCGATTATTAATTATGCGTTTAATTTTCTCATTATTATTAGCTGTTTATCAGCGTTCCATTTTTC
>NZ_JBHMFC010000048.1:0-546 GCF_042427585.1 Mariniflexile ostreae
TTTCTAACTTCTGTTCTAATGTCCATTTCCTGTATTTCATATCTCAAATATATGGGTTTTCAAATTTAAAATATCACTCCGAACTATTAAGGGGCTAAACTATTGAGGTGTTTAATAAAAACGATAAATCTAAAGGAGTTTTAAATTTAGATGGCTCTTATAATAAAGATAAAAGTGAAAAAACGAAAAAAAGAAGAGGACCAGGATATAAAGGATAATGAAATGTTTTTAGACAGAGCTTTAGAAATTATTGATGATAATGCAAAATTAAATGAATCCTCTTTTTTGCATAGCTTATCTTATGATTATATATTCGATTTTGATTTTTATCAAAACTTAATAAACTCTTTAATGTGTTTACAGTCTAATTTAGAAATGGACTTAGGTGAAAACAAAAAAAATATTCTAAAAAATTTATTTCTAATAAATAGAATAACGCTAATCACTCCCATCCGAAAGTTTTTAAATATTAGCTAAAACTACTTGTTAAGCCCTATTAACAGGGATTTATTTTGACTCTATCAAGAAAATAAGTCTGTTTTAAAA
>NZ_JBHMFC010000049.1:0-17567 GCF_042427585.1 Mariniflexile ostreae
TTTAGAGCGCAGTTCAGAGGGGTTAGAAACGTAGAGTTCTTCCTATATAGACTTACAACAATTTATGCATAATCTTAAAATCCCACAACTTTTGGACTTGATCCCAAACAACACCCAATTCAACACCCATAAAAACAAAGCCCCGTAAACACTAGTGTTTCGGGGCTTTTCAGCGGAGAAAGAGGGATTCGAACCCCCGGAGGTGTGACCCTCAACAGTTTTCAAGACTGCCGCATTCGACCGCTCTGCCATTTCTCCGAGCGTCATCAGGTATATCCCTGATTGCGGGTGCAAATATAGAACCTTTTTTAACTCTTTCAAATAAAAAAGCATTTTTTTATAAAATATTTTACAAGCCTTCCATAAAGGCATATTTTAGGTCATTTTATATAAAATCCAAATTCCAAAGCTTACTTTTGTATAAATATTTAATATTACAATGGATACGATTAAAAAGCTGCGATGGCGTTATGCAACCAAAAAGTTTGACAAAACCAAAAAACTGACTTCAGCTCAATTAAATATATTAAAAGAAGCGTTTAACTTAACTGCTACCGCTTTCGGACTTCAGACCATCAAACTGCTGATAATAGAAAATCAGGAGCTAAAAACGGCCTTACTCCCCCATTCCTTTTATCAAAAACAAGTTACAGATGCCTCTCACCTATTGGTTATTTGCATTCACGACGATATTCTCAATACCGATGTAATCGATTTATACGATAACATTAAAGACCTTCGGGACACGCCAGAAACCATCTTAAAACCCTTTCGGGAAAGCTTAATCGACACCGTACAGAGCATGAGTGTCGAAAAGCGTCAAAACTGGTCTAAAAACCAAGCATACATTGCATTGGGCAATTTAATGACGGTTTGCGCTATAGAAGGTATAGACTCCTGCCCTATGGAGGGGTTTCTCCCTTTAAAATACGACGAGGTTTTAGGACTGAAGGAAAAAGGATTAAAATCGGTTTTAGCACTGCCCGTGGGCTACAGAGCAAAAGACGATATGTTTTCAGACTTTAAAAAGGTTAGAAAACCCATAGAAGATACCATTATAGAATTATAACCATTTTAAATAGCAGGGCGTTACCCAAGGGTCGGGCTTTCCGTTCCAATCTTTTGCAAAAGGCAAAAGGATTTACACTACAATCCCTAACGCAACCCCGAAAAACTCAATATTAAAGAATAAAAAATAATATTATGCCTGGATTTGAATTATTTGGAGATTTAGAACGACAAGAAGTTAATGATGTTTTAGATAATGGCGTGCTTATGCGCTACGGTTTTGATGGGATGCGAAACGGCCACTGGAAAGCCAAAGCCTTAGAGGCCGAATTGGAAAAAACGTTCCAATCTAAACATGTGCAGCTCGTTTCAAACGGAACTGCCGCTGTATCTGTAGCCTTAGCATCTGCAGGTGTGGGCGCAGGCGATGAAGTTATCATGCCTTGTTTTACATTTGTAGCGAGTTTTGAAGCTATTATGATGCTTGGTGCCATTCCCGTATTGGTCGATATCGATGCTACTTTAGGACTAGACCCACAAGCCGTGGAAGCCGCCATAACACCAAAAACCAAAGCCGTTATGGTTGTACAAATGTGCGGTAGCATGGCAAACATGGATGCTTTGCAAAGCATTTGCACTGCACATAAGCTACTTTTGGTAGAAGATGCCTGCCAATCTATAGGCGCTACCTACAACGGCAAACCATTAGGCAGCATAGGCGATTTAGGCTGTTTTTCCTTCGATTTTGTAAAAACCATAACCTGTGGCGAAGGCGGTGCCGTGGTAACCAATAATAAGACCTATTACACAAATGCCGATCACTATAGCGATCATGGGCACGACCATATAGGAAACGACAGAGGTGCAGAATCGCACCCCTTTTTCGGCTATAATTTTAGAATTTCAGAACTTCATGCCGCTGTAGGCTTGGCCCAAGTGAAGCGTTTACCAGAATTCTTGGATATCCAAAAACGAAACTATACGATTTTAAGAGAAGCCTTATCTCAAATTCCCGAAGTTACTTTTAGAACCGTTCCCGAAGGAGGTGTAGAAAGCTATGCTTTTTTAAATTTCTTTTTACCCGATGTAGAAATCGCTCGTAAAGCCTCGCAAGAATTGAAGACACATGACGTAGATGCGTGTTTTCATTATTTTGATAACAATTGGCATTATATTAGAAAATGGAATCATTTAAAGGAAATCAAATCACTTTTCCCGATTTCCGAAGGCGTAAAAAAAGGATTGGGATATCTTGAAACCAAAACATTCGAAAAATCGGACCATCACATTTCCAGAAACATCTCCTGTTTAATTAAATTATCATGGACGGAGCAACAGGTAAAAGACCGTGCAAAAGCCATGGTAAAAGCAATTCAGGCCAGTTTGTAGCCGCTTGAATTTCTAATGGCCTATAATAATAAAAAAACCGTGATCGAAAATGTATTCGATCACGGTTTTTTAAATTTCAGTAAAGGGATAACGTCTTTTAAGAAGCGTTATCTACATGTACTTTTCTTAGGGCTTTGCTAAACAAAATATCTTTAACCCGTCGGTATTTTTCCAAATGGTATTCATAGCTCTTACGAAGTTGATTGTATTCTTCCAAATAAACCATATCGCATGCCATATCGTGTGGCGCCATGGCTTTAGCATAATAGCTTTCAGAATACGCCAAAACAGTTTCATAAAGATGCTTGTTTTCGTCCTTCCGCTTTAAAAAACGATACTGTATAGCCTTAGGCATAGTATCATTTACAACATCAGAAGCATATAAATTTAAAAAATTATCAATTTCTCTATCAATATATTCCAATTGATTGATCCATCCTTTAAGTTCTATGGAATTGTATTTGTGTACCATTTCTACATTAGAATTCTGAACAACTAGTTCCATTTTTTTGTTTTTTTTAAATTAATATATCCATATCGGAAGGCTCTTTTTGCTCTACATGTAATACACTTATGGTTTCTATTCCTTTAGGGAATTTCCACTTAATCTTATCTTCAGTGGATTGCCCAAAAAGGGCCGCCCCCATGCTTGTTAATATGGATATTCTATTTTGCAATAAATTTTTTTCAGATGGCTTTACAACCTGAAGTTTTCTTTCTAATCCGCTTTCCGTTATAATAGTAACAACACTATTAAATCTCACAACGTCTTGTGGCATATCCTTTTCGTCTAAAATATGAGCAAGTTTAAGTTCTTCGGTAAGTTTTTGTAGAGATTTTTGTGTTTCAAAATCACCTACGTACCCCGATACATTAAGCATACGTTTTAAATAAACATATTCTTTTTTTTCAATCATTAAACTTCCGTATTTCATCTCTATTAAAAATTTAAATTGTTATTTATGGAAAAATACCTCTTTGTATATATGCCTTCTCAATACGTTGTATTGCAATGGCATAGGCAGCAGTTCTCATATCTACATTTTTATCTTGCGAATATTCATAAACTTTATCAAAAGATTGTTTTAATTTTTTGTCCAATTTGCCCATGATCTCATCCATTTGCCAAATTTCTCCATTTCGGTTTTGCAGCCATTCAAAATAACTAGCAACAACCCCTCCCGAATTACACAAAATATCTGGTATAATTGAGATGCCTCTTTCCACTAATATACGTTCTCCTTCTGTATCTATTGGACCATTCGCACCTTCTGCAATAAAGCCTGTTTTAATAATATGGGCATTATCTTCAGTAATTTGGTTACCCAAAGCTGCTGGTATCAAAATATCACACTCTAGACCAAAAAAGTCTTGCATTTCTATTTGATTTGCATCTGGAAATTGAGCAATACTGTTTTTGTTTGCCAAACTGTAGTTGGATAAGTCGTCTATTTTAATTCCGTTCTCATTATGAAGCGTAGCAAACGCATCTTGAACACCAATTAATTTAGCTCCTTCTTTTTCTAGAAACCAGCTGGTCCAGTATCCCACATTACCAAAACCTTGAACGATGTACGTTTTGTTTTCTAAATTGATATTGTTTTTTTCTGCCCAAAATTTAATGCTCAAATACACGCCATATCCAGTTGCACGGTCACGGCCTTCTAACCCACCTGAATCTACAGGTTTTCCAGTTACCACATGCTGATTCATGGAACGGGCCGCCGGAGATCGGGTACTCATATAAGTATCGGCCATCCATGCCATGGTTTGTGCACTGGTATTAACATCTGGCGCAGGTATATCATGCGCTGGCCCAATATTGTCGCCTAAAGCATAAGTAAAACGCCTCGTGATGCGCTCCAGTTCTGTTATCGAATATTTTGAAGGATCAATTTGTATACCTCCTTTTCCACCGCCAAACGGCAAGCCTGCCAAAGAGCTTTTCCAGGTCATCCACATAGCCAAGGCTCTTGCTGCATCAATATCTACGGTAGGATGATATCTTAATCCACCTTTATAAGGGCCCAATGCATTATTGTGCTGCACTCGGTATCCTGTAAATATTTCAACCTCACCATTATCCATTTTTACAGGAAAATGGACAATGATCTCATTATTGGTAATACTTAATATCTTCCTAATATTAGGATTAAGTCCAATATGGTCTGCTGCGGTATTAAATTGTTCCAAAACACTTTTTGCCTTTACTTTTGTCTTTTTTAAAGGTTTTACCTCTGGCTCTAATTGTTTGGCTATTGTCATATTATATGTTTTTTTTAAGATTGGTTTTAGTTGTTTTTTATCCTGCTCCCTGGTTCTGCTTGAACGGGAATGGGACGGACTTGTGTTTTGTTCTTGTTTTTTCCTAAAGCGGAAAGTCTTTTTAAAATTTCACGTAGCGTCATCTTCTTTTAATTTATATCGCCCATTTATATTCTGGCTCGGGTGTCATGTTTTTTACAGACCCCTGGATGCGTTGGTATTCACTACAATTCCAAACGGTCTGTTTTTGATTTGTAAGCACACATGTGGTGTTATGTTTACAACTCGGACAAATATTAAATGGATTTGCTTTCATAATTGTAATGATTTTTTATTACCTAAAAGCAACGAGCATGCCAATACCTATAAAAAAAAGAACAGAAAAGGGAAGTCTCTGTAAATAAGCACCACTAAAAAATTTATAGCTCGATAATGGATGAGAAAAATCGAGACTATTTTAACCGATTGCGTAAAATAGTACCAATTTAAAATCGTAACATCACTCGTAAAACAAAAATTAGCAGAGCTTTTAACAGCGCCAGTGTCTATAATATTTAAAACTTAGGCGCTTCTTTTTAATCACTGAATTTAATCTTTTTCAAATCCATTTAAATAAATTTTCAAGCCCTTGCTTCAATAGTTATTAAAATTAACTAAGCTTTCTTTAAGGCTTTAATTATCACACCATCATTTTTTAAACCGCATCACCTACATTTAAAATGTAAACATCTTAAAATAAATGCATTATACTTTATAAAACCACAGTATAAAAAAACTTACTAGCGCTATGCTTTTTTTCTTTCAATTTGTATTACTTTTGCCTTTCACTTTTTGAAAAGAAAACGTTTTTTCTTTCAAAATAAACCTTAATCTTAAATAAAATAACCAACAACATGATCAAAAGAACATTAAAATTAATGACGGTAGTATGTGCAACATCTTTATTGTTAACCTCTTGTTATTCTTACACAAGTGTAGTAGGGCAAGGCGCTCAAGGGAACAGCCAAACTACAAAATGGAATCACTATGTAATTGCTGGATTGGCTCCAGTTGGAGTTTCTGATTCTAAACAAATGGCTGACGGTGCTTCAGACTATACTATCTTTACAAGACACTCTTTTGTAAATGGTTTAGTAGCTGCCATTACTTTTGGAATCTACACACCAACGACAACTACAGTTACTAAATAATTAAAACTGAAAAGGCGAGATGTTACATCTCGCCTTTGTTTATCTATTATGAAAAAAGCTTTACATTATATTTTTATTGTGGCAGCACTGATTTTTCTATATAATATAATCCAGATTTTATCTCTGGGCATTTCTCAATTAAGTGATTTTGGATTCGGGGCGTTATTAGGAAAAGGGCTTCTTTTTATTCTTTCAAGCTTGATCGTTTATTTTACAAGAAGCAAAAAAACCAATATACTAAAGCAATAAGGCTTATATTCTCATCTTAAAAAGCACAATTCTTAGCCGTGCCTTTTTTTACCTCTTTCAAGATCATCAGGAAAAATAAAAACGAACATCTGAACATCTATACTAGAATTAGGATGTAGAATAAACACAGTGATGCTAGTGAGGTATTAAACCATATATTTTCCTTTTTTACTCCCTTCGTACATAACGTATTTTACAAAACGGGCTTCCAATTTCGCATTATACAACTGTATTTTTCTCGAAGGCCTTAAGCCAACATGTTTAAGTGCTTCTAGATTTGATGTAATAAACCACGCATCGGTACCAGGGTAATTTTGTTTTAAAGTATCCCCAATACTTTTATAAAACGCTTCCATATCTAAATTTAAACGTTCACCATATGGTGGATTGAAAACCATATGTAATTTTTCATCACCTCCTTTTTGGGTTTTGAAAAAATCTTCATGCTTTACATCTATAAACTCTTCAAGTTGTGCATTTTTCACGTTTTCTTTCGCTTTCTCAACAGCACTTGGTGCTTTATCATACCCCACTATTTTATGATGAAAATCACGTGTTTTTTTCAATAAGGAATCTTCTATCTTTTCGAACAGGTCTACATCCCAATCTTGCCAACGCTCAAAAGCAAATTCCTTTCGCATAAGGTTTGGCGGTATATTACAGGCAATCATTGCGGCTTCAATAAGCATTGTACCACTACCGCACATAGGATCCATAAAATCGGTTTGGCCATCCCAACCCGAGAGCATAATCAATCCAGCTGCCAATACTTCGTTTATAGGCGCTATATTGGTGGCCGTTTTATAACCTCGTTTATGCAAAGAATCTCCAGAGGAATCCAAAGAAATGGTACACTGCCGTCTATCGATATGCACATTTACTTTTAAATCGGGAAATTTTAAATCCACATTAGGACGCTGCCCATCGGTTTCCCTAAACTTATCTACAATAGCATCTTTTGTTTTTTGTGCGATATAAAGCGAGTGCGAAAACAAATCGGAGTGTATCGTGGCATCTATAGCTAAAGTCCCTGTGGGCTTTAAATAGGCACTCCAATCCATGGCGTAGATTTTATCATAAAGCTCCTTTTCATTATTAACCGAAAAAGTATGAATAGGTTTTAATATTTTAATTGCAGTACGTAAGCTTAAGTTTGCTTTGTACATAAACCCTTTATCTCCAGAGAACGACACATTACGAACCCCTTTCTTTACATGAAGGGCTCCAAGTTGTGTTAGTTCGTTTGCTAATAAGTCTTCAAAGCCAAATAATGTTTTGGCAACCATATTGAAATTTTCTTCCATTTTTTTCGTCAAATACTTTGCAAAAATAACGTAATTTTGCACAAATTAAGTAGTAATTGCAGATAATGGATCAATCCCTAAAAAATCAGGGACAGTAGAAGTCTTTTTAATACGTTTTTGGTATGCTGTTTTTCATTCATAAAACAAATAGATGCAGCTAATAACGGTAGTAACGACTTCAAAAAAATCAAAATATTAAAAAAAGAGATTCCTTTTTAATAAGGAAATATGACTATGACGAATAATTCTACAAAATGGTTTACATCATGGTTTGACACACCATATTATCATATTTTATACAAAGATAGAGACGATACCGAGGCCCGCGCTTTTATGGATACGCTTACAGAGTATTTAAACATTCCGCAAGGTGGTAAAATTTTAGATTTAGCCTGTGGAAAAGGGCGCCATTCCCTTTATCTAAATAAAATTGGCTACGATGTTACGGGTGTAGACTTAAGTGAGAACAGTATTGAATATGCAAAACAATTTGAAAACCATAGACTGCATTTTGATGTGCACAACATGTGCCAACCCTACCCCAAACAATTTGATGCCGTATTTAATCTGTTTACCAGTTTTGGATATTTTGATAATGATGACGACCATTTAAAAACCATTAAAGCCATTAAAGCGGAATTAAACACCTTTGGCTTTGGAGTGATCGATTTTTTAAACAGCGAATTTGTAATCGACACCTTAGTACCAGAAGAAATTAAAACGGTAGATGGTATCGATTTTCATTTAAAGCGTTATGTAGAAAACGGTTATATTATAAAAGATATCCGTTTTAGCACAGATGGACGCGACTTTAACTATACAGAGCATGTAAGAGGGTTTACGTTATCAGACTTTGAAGCACTTTTTGAGCAAGCTGGCGTTTATTTATTAGATGTTTTTGGAGACTATAAGCTACAAAAATTTAAAGCCAAAACATCAGAACGTTTAATAATGATTTTTAAATAATTTAAATAAAACAGGAAGGTATTGGGTTTATAAGTTGTTTAGGCTAGCCCTCTAAATCTACTAACAATTAACGCAACTCTATTTATAATTACTGATGAATAAATTTATTTTCCCCATCCTTGCCGTTGTTTTAGGCTTTATTTTAGCATTAATCACTAAAAACCATAAATCCTGGAACAACAAGCTCCTTCTTTCTTTTAGTGGGGCCTTTTTATTGGCCTTAACACTTTTCGAATTATTGCCAGAAGTTTACGGCCATTTAGATGCTAAGCGTTCTGGACTCTTTATTATGTGCGGTATTTTGCTACAGATTATTTTAGAATTATTTTCTAAGGGAGCAGAACACGGGCATGTGCACATTAATAAGAATGAAACAGAATTCCCATGGGTATTATTTATCAGTTTGTGTATCCATAGTTTCCTTGAAGGATTTTCTATACACGACCATAACGATATGGTTTATGGTGTTTTAGTACATAAAATACCTATAGCCACATTAATTACCATGTTTTTATTACAATCGAAGTACTCTAAAATACAGGTTGCTGGATTTTTAATAATATTTGCGCTTATGACACCTTTAGGCACATTTATTTCGCACACCACAGAAATGATTGGAGATTATGCACAAATTATGAATGCCATTGTTATTGGTATATTTTTCCATATTTCCACTACTATTTTGTTTGAAAGCAGTGATGGCCATAAATTCAATCTATCAAAACTTATAGCCATTATCCTGGGTGTTGGCGTTGCTTATCTTATATAAAACGGGAATAGAGAAAAGCAGAGAACAAAAGACCTATCTTTTTGGTTTTTAAATCTGTTTTTTCTATTTCCTAAAATTTCTTATCATGTTTAGTAAAGAAGAATCCAGACGGTTACGACAAGAATTTTGGACGAGTTTTGGAAAATCGTTTCCACGGAAATGGATTTTATACGACACAAAGCTGAAAGGCTTTAGTTTTAAGTTTCATTTTGATAACAAGACAGCATTGGTCGCTCTAGATTTAGAAGACGACTTAGAAAACCGTATAAAATATTGGGGAAAACTTCAGGGTTTAAAAACCATTTTATTAAATGATTATCTTCCTGATGCACATTTTGAAGAAGAGTATTTTTTAGATAACGAAAAAGAAATTTCGCGAATCTACGTGCCTTTAAACCAAAAAGTATCCATTCATAATAAGAATAGTTGGCGCGATGTTATGGAATTCTTCAATGAAAAAATGAATATGTTTGAAGTTTTTTTTGAAGATTATCGGGATTTTATTGAAAACTGAGTTCTAAACACCTAAAGAGGTTTAACCATTACATAATCGTCCATTACAAAACCTTGACCAATATCTGTGATTAACGTTCCTGTGTTTTCAAAGCCTAAGCGTTTATAAGCTGCAATAGAATTACTATTGTTAACATTTACGGTAAGCCGAATGGCCTTTAACTGATATTTTTTTGCTTTTTCTTTAACAAACCTTAAAGCAAAAGTACCTATGCCCTGCCTTCTATAATTGCTAAGCACATATATTTTACTTAAAAACAGTTCGTTTACCTCTTTCTTTATGGCTATATAGCCCACTGGTACTTTATCGGCATGCAATAAAAAATATTCAAATCCCTCTTTAATTTGGTTCGCTATTGCTGTTTCCGATTGATATTTGTGAAGCATATAATCAATCTGAGGCTTTCCTACCATAGGAATATAATGCTTACGCCAGATGGCATCTGCTAACTTTTCTATTCGCAAGCAATCTGGAGCGCTGTGTACTGGACTAATGGTTATCATATTAAAACATAGGTATCAAATAATATGCATAAAAATCATTAAAAAATGAAAAACAGCTCCCGCAAGCACAAACACATGCCATATATTATGATTATAAGGAATACGATGACATACATAAAAAATCACGCCAATAGTATAAGATAGCCCACCTGCGAACAACAACAAAACCCCTTCACTTCCTATGGCTTCTGAGAGATTTGAAAAGTCCAATACAATTAACCAGCCCATTATCAAGTACAAAAGTGTAGAAAAAAGCTCGAATCGTCCTGTAAAAAACAATTTTAACACCACTCCAAAAGTAGCAATGCCCCAAGCCGTAAAAAATAAAGGCCATCCCCTACTTTGCTCCAAAGCAATCAAGCAAACCGGCGTATAGGTTCCTGCAATCAATAAATAAATACTAATATGATCTACTATTCTAAAATAATGTTTACGTTTTTCATTTCTAACGGCATGAAAAACAGTAGACGCAGTAAAAAGTACGATAATTGAAATACCATATACTATAACACTAAACAAGCTCCAGTTGGTTTTATTGGTATTAAAAACAATAAGCAATACCAAAGCTGCAACACCTAGTAACGCACCGATAGCATGCGAAATGGCATTGATTTTTTCTTCGAAAGCGGTTTGAATTCGCATTGGACTAATCTTTTGTACCTTGTTGGTGTACCCATTTTTGGGTCAAATCATAAAAATCGAATTTAATGGCCGATTCTTGGCGTTTTAAGAGGCCACTTTGAAAGCTCCTTTGTAAAATGTCTTCAATTAAATAATCTTCTTTTTCAATAACAGGATTGAACTCCCGTTTTAATGCAATATCAAACAAGCTAGCGGTAGTATTGTACCAAAAGGCACGCCAGCCGTTTCGCAACTGTTTAACCAAATCGAAAGCGGTTGTGCCGGTTTGTCTGTGTATCAACTTCACCAAAATCTGTCCTTCGGTTCTGCTCATTTTTTTTAATTCTTCAGAAAATTCATCTTCTAAAAACTTCTGAACCTGCTTAGCGTATTTACGCTTATGGCGGCTCTTTTTTAAACTGGCCAAACGTGCGTTCATCGTATCTAAACGTTCAGCCGCTAATTTTGCATAAGGGTAAACTTTTAAGGTCTTTCGACGTAATATCAAATATCGAATTCTTGCCTCCTTATCTTTAAAAGACAGTTTATGTAAAATCATAACTTCGTCCAAGTCTATACTACGCCTGAATATAGAATCCCCTTCAACGATAATATAATCGGCAGCAGTTGCGCTTTGAGCTATTGTATCTTCTGCCGTTTTATTAACTTGCGCAAAGAGCAAAACAGGAAACACTATGAATATAAATTTTAAATACGTCATCAATAAAAAATATTCGGTATTAACATTCCAAAATTAAGAATTTACAGTCTGTAAAACATTTTTTTCCTATATATATTACTATTTTAGTACAAAACTTTTATAAATGGCAAACAAGAGCATACTTAATAAGAAGTCAATGGACTTTTTAGAAAAATATTTAAATAATGCCTCACCAACAGGATACGAATGGGATGGGCAAAAATTGTGGATGGAATATCTAAAACCTTACGTAGATGAGTTTATCACCGACACTTATGGTTCTGCAGTGGGGATAATAAATCCAAATTCAAAATACAAAGTCGTTATTGAAGGCCACGCAGATGAAATTTCATGGTATGTAAATTATATTTCTGATGATGGATTAATTTACGTGATTAGAAATGGAGGCAGCGATCATCAAATAGCTCCTAGTAAAGTCGTTAACATCCATACTAAAAAGGGTATTGTAAAAGGTGTATTTGGATGGCCGGCCATACATACCCGAAACAAAGCAAAAGAAGTAGGGCCGAAACCCGATAATATTTTTATAGATTGTGGGTGCAATACTAAAGCCGACGTTGAAGCATTAGGCGTTCATGTGGGCTGTGTGATTACTTATCCAGATGAGTTCCATATACTAAATGGCGACAAATTTGTATGTCGTGCTTTAGACAATAGAATGGGCGGCTTTATGATCGCAGAAGTGGCCAGGTTACTTAAAGAAAACAAAAAAAACCTTCCGTTTGGCCTCTATATTGTTAATGCTGTTCAAGAGGAAATTGGGTTGCGTGGTGCCGAAATGATCACACAGAAAATAAAACCCAACGTGGCCATTGTTACCGACGTAACGCACGATACAACAACACCTATGATTGAAAAGAAAACGCAAGGTGATTTACAAATTGGTGCAGGCCCAGTGATTGCTTACGCTCCAGCAGTGCAGCAAAAACTACGTGATTTAATTACCGATACTGCCGACGCTAAAAACATACCTTTTCAACGTAATGCCCTTTCGCGTGCTACTGGTACAGACACCGATGCCTTTGCATATAGTAACGGCGGTGTAGCATCTGCTCTAATTTCATTACCACTTCGGTACATGCACACCACAGTAGAAATGGTGCATAGAGATGATGTTGAAAATGTTATTAAGTTGATTTACGAAACGCTATTAAATATAAAAGACGGCGATACGTTTAGTTATTTCGAATAGTTTTTTAAAAACACATTGTTATACCGAGCGTGTTAAATACATCCTTTTTTTAACATGGTTTGTTTTCAACACGCTCTACATAACAACGCTAAAATCCTTTAGGAATTTCCCTTTCAGAAAAGAATAAAAATGGACGAATACATAGATATTGTAGATGGTGATGGAAATCCAACGGGCACATTTGAATTAAAATCCATTATACACCAAAAAGGATATTATCATCATACCGCCCATATTTGGTTTTATACAAAAGACGGGCGTATTTTATTATCACAACGTTCTGCAAAAAAAAGCATTTGCCCACTATTGTGGGATGTATCGGTAGCAGGACATGTGGGGCATGGAGAATCCATCGTACAGGCTGCAATTAGAGAAACCCAAGAAGAAATCGGGCTAGATATTCTTGAAAGCCATTTGTATAAAATTGGTGTTTTTGAATCCTTTCAAAGTTATGGGCAAGCCATAATAGATAATGAGTTTTACAATACGTTTATATGTGAACTACAAGTTCCCATCGCCCACTTAAGTCCTCAAGAGGAGGAGGTTGAAGCTTTAAAATTAGTTTCCATTGGAGCTTTTCAAGCCCTTATCGATACTATTGGTAAAAATGGAAATCATTTTGTACCTTCAAACAAAGCCTATTACGAAATGATTCTTAAAGCGATAAAAACACAAATAAAATCACAGTAGCTACTTGAATGATTTGTTTTTAAGAATGTATTATAAAAGAATTAGACCATTCGAAATCGAATGCACCATAGCACCTATATACAAAGCGTTACGCTCTCATAAAAAGTATAAAAACATTAAAGCCCTTTTATTTCCCTTGTAAACTACACGCTTTTTATAACCTCTGCATGATACATGAAGCTTTCTCTCCAACGATCAAAACGGGCGTCATAAGTAGTAGAAAATACCAAATATTGGCAATTGCCAATACTTTCTGGGGTACGCGTAACTTCTGCAAAATTATTATTCCTAAACAAAAATTCGGCATCATCTACAATACACATTTGCAACTTGTTCAAATTGATACCGTTTAAAAAGAAAATCCTATTTAAACGTTTGGGAGTAGCAATAACAATGTCTGTTCCTAAATAAAGTTCCTCCCGTTGCAGTTCAATATTATGTTCTTCATAAGCACAATACACTCTTAAATCTGTTTTCTTGGTATACGCATCAAACTCCAGTTTTAAATCTAGTGCTGCTTCCTTGTCCTTAACAAAAATCAATGCTCTTGGCGCATCTTCAAAAGCTTCGCCTTTTAATTTTTGAACAACACTTATAATAATGCTGGTTGTTTTTCCTGCTCCCTCTGGAGCAATACAAAACATACTCGTGCCCCCTTTTATTTTAGATAATATTTTTTTCTGTAAAGGTAATGGGGTATCATAACCTTTAAACTTAAGCGTGTCTTTTATAGAGTGGATGAGTTTTTTAAATGGCATAAAATGAAGTTGGATGATTTATTTGCAAATATACCATTAAATATTCCGAACCCCATTTATATAGCCGCTTTATGTATAATGCCTTTTAAACCCAAACGGTTAACATAAACCAACAACCGTTTTAAAAAGTCTTAAAACATTTCAAAAACATTTCCCAATAACCAATATAGGATAACGAATACCACGATGGTTCCAATACAACCACATGATCCACCACCTATTTTTTTTGCTCCCCAAGCCGCACCGAATATTTGCAATAATTTTTTCATAATAAAGTTTTTATAAAAATAGCTTTTTTTTAAATTGAAAAAACCAAGTTCTGCTTTGAGTTAAAAATATAATGTCTTGGGTTAAAGTTTATGTGGTGATAAAAGCTTTTATAAAATAAAAAAAAGCGTCCATTTCTGAACGCTTTTTTATAATTGCACCATGCGATTTAAAACTCTAAATCTGCTATTAAGTCAAATTCATCGTAAATCGTTTTATCTTTCAAATCATCGAAAAAACTTGCAGAACCATATTTTACATCATATTTAGAGCGATCTACTTTTAAAGATGCCGATGCTTTACTTCCATAGATAGACATTACAAACGTGATGGGGTTTGTTTTTCCTTTTATCGTTAAATCTCCAGTAATATTATATGCATTTTTACCTGAAGCTTTTACATTAGTAAATGTTAATGTAGCAGTTGGATAGGCATCAACACCAAAAAAATCATCAGATTTTAAATGTGTTTCTAATTTTCCTTTATAATCCCCTTCTAAATCGGTTACAATTATGGACTTCATATCCATTACAAAAGTTCCACCGGTTAGAACGTCATCATTAAACAGTAGATTACCTGATGAAATAGCTATAGTACCATCATGCGCACCTGTAACTTTATAACCCTTCCAGACCACGTTACTTTTTTCTGTTTTAATATCTTTCTTCTCAGTTTTAAGTGTAGTAAACGAGAACGTTAAACATGCAATAACGGCTAAAAAGGCAAAGGATTTAATTGTGTTTTTCATTTTTTTATTTTTTTTTAAAATTGTTATACCACTATTTTAATATGTTGACATCAAATCGTTATCAATACCTCTATTTAAAACAGCTCTGCTTTTAGTCGTTTGTATTTAAAGACCTTTCAAAAGCCATTACTTTTATAACAAAAGTGTTTTATAGTGTAGTAAAAGGGATTTTTTTAATTTATATTTTCGCTTGATAGGTATATAGATCGTAATACCTTCCTTCTAAAGCAATTAGATCGTCGTGTGTTCCACGCTCTGCAATTCTACCGGCTTCAATTACCAAAATCTGATCTGCTTTTCTAATGGTGCTCAATCGGTGCGCAATTACGATAGTAGTTCTGTCTTTTATTAATTCAGATAAACTTTTTTGGATTAAGGCTTCGCTTTCGGTATCTAGATTAGATGTGGCCTCATCTAAGATAATTATTTTAGGGTTGGCCAAAATAGCGCGCGCTATGGCTAGGCGTTGGCGCTGTCCTCCCGAAAGCTTTACGCCCCGCTCCCCTATCAAGGTATCCAATCCCTTATCAAAACGGTCTGTAAATTCGTTTACATAAGCCGCCTTAACTGCGTTTTGCAATTCGTCTTCTGTGGCATTTGGCCTAGGAAATAAAATGTTTTCTTTTATGGTGCCTTCAAAAAGAAATTCGTCTTGCAACACCACACCTAAATGCTTTCTAAAACTATTCAATTTAACTTTCGTTAAGTCTTGGTCATCTACAGTAACAACGCCTGAAATTGGATTTAAAAAAGTAGCCGATAATCCAGCAATAGTCGATTTGCCAGACCCCGAACTTCCAACCAGTGCCGTTACCGTACCTGCAGGGGCTTTAAAGCTGATGTTGTGCAACACGTTATCACCTTCATTGTAAGCAAACGAGACATTGTTAAACTCGATAGCACCTTTTA
Source organism: Mariniflexile ostreae (assembly GCF_042427585.1). Taxonomy (NCBI): domain Bacteria; kingdom Pseudomonadati; phylum Bacteroidota; class Flavobacteriia; order Flavobacteriales; family Flavobacteriaceae; genus Mariniflexile; species Mariniflexile ostreae. The sequence goes on from NZ_JBHMFC010000049.1 coordinate 16,064, forward strand.
AATTTTCAAGTGGAATGCTGCGCTCTTCATTATCGTCTTCCGCAGTTTCATTCATCAACTCTTCTGTTCTATCTAAACCCGCTAGGGCTTCTGTTAATTGGCTACCAATATTGCTCATCTGCACAATAGGCGCAATCATAAAACCCAGCAATAGTGTAAACGATAAAAAATCGCCCACCGTTAATTCTCCTAACATGATTTTGTAACCTCCAATACCCATAATCCCAGTAGAAGCAATTCCTAATAAAAAAGTAGAAGAGCTGGTCATTACCGCTGTAGCTGTTAAACTTTTTTTCACATTTTGGAACAATCTATCTACGCCTTTTTCAAACACCTTATTTTCTTGTTCTTCTGCATTAAACGCTTTAATAACCCGCACACCAGCCAAGGTTTCATTTAGTCTTCCGGTTACTTCGGCATTAATCACACCCCGAGTTCTAAAAATAGGACGAATATATTTAAAAGCCTTTAAGGCTATAAGACCAAAAACAGCCACTGGAACCAAGACAAATAAAGTCATAGACGGACTAATATTTATAAGCAGCACTAATGAGATAACGGCTGTAATAGTGCCACCAACCATTTGCACCAATCCCGTACCAATCAGGTTACGTACGCCTTCTACATCACTCATAATACGAGATACCAAGGCCCCAGACTTTGTATTATCAAAAAACGAAATAGGTAAAGACAATACTTTTCTTTGAACCTGTGCCCGTAATTCGCTAATTAAATATTGGGCTTGTACGCTTAAGATTCTAGTCAATAAAAAAGAGGTAACCGCTTGAACTAATATTGCAATTCCAACAATTAACAATAGGCTGTATAGTTGATCGTAATCTTTATTAGGGATTACGTCGTCTAAAAGAGCTTTACTTTTCCAGGGAAGCACCAAGCTGGACAAACGACTTAACACAATAAGAACCAAACCAATAAACACCAACTTACGCCTGGGCCAAATAATCGTTGTAAAGGCTTTTGCCATAGATACACTTGGTTTGGTTTTAGATTTTGATTTTTCTTTTAAATGTCGCATTATTTTTTTATTATGAAATAGTGTGCAAAAATAGCTAATCTTAGCGGTGATTAAAGACATTTAAAGCTGAAAATAAAAACGCTTTCTTCTAAAAATCATGCTTGTACGATAAAAGCGCCACGACGCATTATGTTTAACTATGAATACATACCAAAACAAGCCCCCTAAATTGTGGGTCGTACACTCAGGGTTTAAAAACAACCATAGATTAAAAGTAAACCCGCTTGTTCTGTCATTATAATATGATTTCAGGTAGGTAAATTGTTGTTTTAAAAGGTGCTAAAACCATTTTAGACAAGGCTTTATTAGATTGAAAATAAATTATTCTGCCCATACAGATTAATTTATAAGAATAGTATGTTTTGAATCACAACTATCCGAAAGTTTAAGTTTTAAAGAAGCTTGAGAATCCCTTATTTTTGGTTTGCAGACTAAAAATAATTTTCATGGGACTCTACAAGCGCACTA